>CAIWIS010000783.1 GCA_903912795.1 uncultured Bacteroidales bacterium | reverse complement strand
CCGCCCTGTATCCAGCGTAAAAATGCGTGCCGACTTATCTATCTTCACTATCAAATCCGTCAGCACTTGGTCTTCAATACTCAAACTTGATGATAAAGCTATTTTACCTTTGTATTCGTTCAAGAAAAAAGTCAACACTTCTTCGGTACCCGTTATGCGTTTGCTGGCATCTTTTACAGCTTGTAATTGGTCTTCGAAAATAGATTTACTATCGTAAAGCAAGCGCCCAATAAGCGTACTTTTTCCATCATCCACACTTCCGGCTGTGCTGAAGCGAAGTAGTTCCATTGATAAATAACCCCCAGCCCCTAAAGGGGAGTTTGAGTTAGTTTCGTTTTGTAAATTCTTATCTATGCCGCCCCTAGCCCCTAAAGGGGAACTGAAGCTACTTTCGTCTATTTTATTCTTATCTATCATATTGCTCTTTGTTAATATTATCAATACTAATTTCTGTTCCCCTTTAGGGGTTAGGGGCTGTATTAGAAATACCCCGCCTTTTTCCTATCTTCCATAGCCGCTTCGGAGCGTTTATCATCCGAGCGTCCACCACGTTCGGTAACGCGTGAGCTGGCAATTTCGTCAATAATATCTTCCAATGAATTTGCCGACGAAAGCGTTAAGCCCGTACAGGTAATATCGCCAATAGTGCGACACCGGACACGTTTTACTTCAATAGGTTCCGTGTCGCGGCGGGGCATTTCGGGCAGTGCGGCGTAGATAATGCCATCACGCTCAAAAACTTCCCGTTCGTGCGTGTAGTAAAGCGAAGGAAGCGGTATGTTTTCCTGCAAAATATATTGCCACACATCCATTTCGGTCCAGTTGCTGATAGGGAAAATGCGAAAATGTTCGCCGAGTTGTTTTTTACCGTTAAAGATATTCCAAAGTTCAGGACGCTGATTTTTGGGGTCCCATTGCCCGAATTCGTCACGATGCGAAAAGAAGCGTTCTTTCGCACGCGCCTTTTCTTCGTCGCGACGAGCGCCACCCAACGCAGCATCGAATTTGTATTTCTCGAGCGTATCGAGCAACGTTACTGTTTGCAGCTTATTGCGGCTTGCCGAAAAACCCTTTTCTTCCACTACACGACCTTGTGCAATGGATTCTTCTACAGAACCCACAATCAATTCAGCACCAAGTAGTTTCACTAAGTCATCGCGATAGGTAATCGTTTCTTCAAAGTTGTGACCAGTGTCGATATGCACAAAAGGAAATGGAATGGCAGCTGGATAAAAGGCTTTGTAGGCGAGGTAAGCCATCACAATCGAATCCTTTCCACCCGAAAATAGCAAAGCCGGTTTTTCGAACTGTGCCGCTACTTCGCGAAGTATATAAATGGATTCGGATTCGAGTTCTTTGAGGTGTGTTAATCTGTCTGTGCTCATAGGTGTGCGTTTTCGTTTATTTTACTGCTGCAAAATTACAGCTATACGAAAACCTACACCATACCTTTGAGGAGGGATATTTATACCATAAATAAGGTAGAAAACTATCTATTTTTCTTTTGAAAGTGCGAACATTCGATTGTTTTGGGTGTTTGATTGTATATAAATAATAAAAGATAAATACAATGACTGATAATTTTGCACATCGCGCGGCGGATTGGGATAATCCTTCCAAAATAAATATGACAACTATATTTGTTTCGAAACTGGTTGATAAAATTGCCTTACAAAAAAACTGGCGCGGATTGGAGATAGGAGCGGGGACGGGTTTAGTAGGACTTCAGCTTTTGCCTTATTTGCAAAGTGTCGTTTTTGAGGATACTTCGGCGGCTATGCTCGGCATTTTAAAACAAAAACTCAAAGGCGATGAAGTTGTAGAAATTGTGGAAGGTGAAGTTTTTGAATACCAAAAGCAGGACGTTGATTTTGTTTTTTCGTGTATGGCATTTCACCATATTCCCGATATTGAAAAAACGTTGGAACATTTATACCAAATTACAAATTCGGGTGCAACCATTGTTGTGGGCGATATTCGTACCGAAGATGGTTCGTTTCATCATTTTGAACCTATTCCACACAAAGGATTTGATACTGCTGAATTAAGCGAAAAGTTTGAAAAGGCAGGTTTTAAAGTACTTTCGACTGAAACCTATAATGTCTTGAATCGTGAACGTACTCCTGGTGTGTTTACCGATTATGAGCAGTTTATGCTTGTTGCTGAAAGACGATAGACGACGGACAACAGTCGACAGACGACGGATGTGGTGATATGATGATGTGATAATAATAATTAATAACGCACGAAGTGCCTACTTTCTACCAAAATCAGCTGGTATTTCTCCCCAAACTTCGGTTTCCCACTTAAGTACTTTGTTTTCGTACTTGTTTTCTGAAAGCCATTTTTCGGCACGTGCTAAGAGGTCGAAAAGAACAGCGTTTTTATCCGTTTTTTCAATTTTAGTGCGGGCTTTACCTGTTCTAAGCCATGCTAGTGCAGTCATGCTATCGGTGTAAATGGGCAGCAGACTGCCTTTTTGTTTTGATAAAGCTAAGGCGTGTACAAGAGCCAGAAATTCGCCAATATTATTCGAACCATCGGGGTAAGGTCCCATTTTAAATATTTCCGACCCGTTTTTGGTATATACACCTCGGTATTCCATTGGTCCGGGATTACCGCTACAAGCAGCATCAACAGCAATGCTTTCGGGGTTGGGTAATCCCACTTTGGCTATTTGCTCGGCAGTAGGTTTCGGAGTTGCAGTTTTGGCATTTTTACCCACATAGTCCCAGTAAGGTGAGCAAAAAGCCTCCCGGGCTTCCTCCATGGTGGCAAAGGATTTGAATTTAGCCTCCCCAAAACCATGTGTTTGCTTTTTACACTCCTCCCACGATTTGTATATGCCCGGCTCATGACCGTCCCAAACTACGAAAAAGTTATTTTTCTTTTTTGCCATTCTTTTTAAATAAGAAAATGGAAATTAAATTTTTAATAACAACAAATAACGCGAACTTGCCTGCGGCAGGCAGGGCTAATAACGGCGCAGCCCAAATAACGTTTACAATATTGTCATAACCTCTCTTAACGAACGAATCATGTGTGTACATTCAGGTTTATCGCTGTTTTCGGGGTAATGTAGCGGATAAAACACCGAGTCGATCCCAACGTTTATAGCCCCCACTATATCAGCAGCATAGCTATCGCCAATCATAATCGCTTCGTTTGGTTTTGCAACATTCAACTCCAAAGCATATTCAAAAATTTGTTTGTCGGGCTTGAGTGCACCGGCGGCTTCGGATAATACTATGTGCTTGAAATAATGTTCAATACCCGAACTGCGCATTTTGCGGTATTGTACTTCTACAAAACCGTTGGAAATAATGGTAAGCGGATATTTTTTTTCGGTTAAATAATCGAGTAACTCAATGGCGTGAGGCATTAACGCCGTTTTGGTTGGCAAATTATCAAGGTAATGTTGTCCAATTTCGGCCGCCAAAGCTTCGTCGGTTACGCCCATTTTCGACAGCGGGTAAAGAAAACGCTCTTTGGATAAATATTCTTTGGTAATTTCGCCTTTGCCATAAAGTTCCCATAGTTCAATATTTCGTCGAGCATAAATATCAAAAAACTGATCAAAGTTTTCGAAATAGCGAATTAAACCACGGTCGTCGAACATGTCTTTCATAGCCAAACGAGCATTGGTATGAAAATCCCATATCGTATCGTCCAGATCGAGAAAAACGTATTTATAATTTTTTGAATGTGCCAATATTTGAATGTGCCAATATGATAAATGACAATTAAATTACAATAAATAACGTGCGAAGCACCAATAACGGCATAGCCCAATAACGCACGAAGTGCCTAATAACGGCGCAGCTCAACTAACGCACAAAGTGCCGAATAACGGCGCAGCCCATCTAACGCACGAAGTGCCTATTCAACTTCAATAACCAAATATTTACTTACGCTCCAAAACCCATTGGTGTCGGTAATAAGCAATACAAAATTATCGTTTTCTTTTTCAAGCGTATACGACGATTTTGGGTGCGAAGTCAGAATTTTGGCTCGTGTAGAATAAAGCGGAATAGATTTGGTTTTACGAGCATCTATGCGCACAAAGTAGTTCTTGTTAAAATCGCTTTGCAATATGCGTTTAGGGCTAAAAATGCCATCGCTCGTAATTATTTTTTGATCTTTTAATTCTTTACGTGTGCCAAATACATACCATGCTGTGTGTATGGTTTCTTCTTGTTCGTTAAGCTTGCTTTGTTTGGTCTCGTTGTCCGATTTTAAGCCTTCAATATCCTTACCCATATTGCTTACAGTGGTGCCAAGATCGGCTATAAGCGAATCCTTAGCTGCTAGTTCGGCTTGCAGAATGGCTACTTTCGAACTTTGTTCTTCGAGAGCTTTTGTCAAACGGGCAATGCTACGTTCCAATTCTTCCGATTTGATAGAGCTCTTTTTGAGTTTCGTTTTCAAACGTGCCAGTTCATCTTTGTTAGTAAGCAACATTTCGTTCAAATACAACAAATCTTCGTTTATTTTGGTACGTGTGTCTTCGGTTAGCTCACCGCTTTCGGGTTGAGTTTGTAAAATACCTTGCGTTTCCTTTATTTTCTCGATGTTTTGTTCAATCTGATTCATGGCCGAAAAGTACTCGTCAATCTCGTCCTGCATTTGTTGTTTGGCGCGCATCAACGAGTCGTTTTGTTCTTGTAATGCTTTGTAGTCCGACGATTTGAAATTGCACGACGATAAAACCAAAGCGGATAGGATTAGAACTGAAAAGAAAGTTTTCATTTTGATGTAAAATTAATTTAGTTGCGAGTTACGAGTTGCTCATTTCGAGCTGCAAAGTTAGTGTTATTCTTCAAATCCTGCAACAATTATAACTATTTCTCCTTTAGGTGGATGTTCAGTAAAATAATGGGCTAATTCAGGGAGAGTTCCGCGTTTTGTTT
>CAIWIS010000782.1 GCA_903912795.1 uncultured Bacteroidales bacterium | reverse complement strand
TGCGCGTTGCCCTGTTTTCGGATATAACGGTGGAATATCCCATGACTCTGTTACAGGAACATCCTGATGCATTGATTACTGCTACAGTGGAAACGGCATCTCATCCTATTTCTGAAAATCCTGAATGGGAATTTAAAGGAATTAATGTATGAGCGCTTTGAAACCACTGAATACGAATTCCCTTTATTACAATCACATTGTAGGAACAGGGGGAATTGGTGCCGGAATTGTATTTTCGCTCGATGGAAACCATACGCTCGGACGTAACGAGAGCCGTTTAGGCGATTTAGAACCATTTCGAGATTATTGCAAGCAGCATATTATTATGCACTACATTGCTATACTGCTCAATGCCGGTAACAATGCCGTTTTTCAATCATTTCCAATCGGAAAAGTGGGTAACGATAACGAAGGGAAACGCTTAAAAGAAATGATGAATGAGGCAGGAATGAATACAAAATTTGTTTCGGTGAGTTTGGAATCTCCAACTCTGTTCAGCGTTTGTTTTCAGTATTCCGATCGCTCAGGAGGGAATATAACCAGTTCAAATAGTGCAAGTAATTTGGTAAACGAAGAGGTTATCAATTTATTCTTCGACGATTACCAATTAGATGGAAAAAAGGGAATTGTACTGGCAGTGCCAGAAGTACCGGTTGAAACCCGTATAACGCTCTTGCAAAAAGGCAAAGAGTTTGGGATGTTTAATGTTGGATCAGTTCTCTCTTCGGAAATAGCGTCATTTGAGAAACAAAACGGCTTTAAACTGACAGATTTGCTGGCAATCAATATTGACGAAGCTCAACGTATAGCAGGAATTGAAGATAAAAACTCCGAAAGCGCTGATATAGTCGAGAAGTGCATATCAAAGCTAAAAAAAATGAATCCGCAAATGATTGTGCTCATTACTGATGGTGCAAATGGTTGTTATTGCAGCAGAGATAATCAGTTGGAATTTACTCCGGCACTTAAAACAAAAGTAGTCTCAACAGCAGGCGCAGGCGATGCTTTTTTAGCTGGTACTATTACAGGCATTTGTTGTGGATTGCCGCTTTTTAAAGGTTATAGCAATACCGAAAGCAATCAATCTCCTTTGCAAACAGCCATTGAACTGGGTACAGCATTAGCGTCATTGTCAGTTACTTCGGCTGACACTATACACGAAGGTGCAGATGCTGCAAGTGTTTATAAGCACATTCAACAGGCAGGTTTAACTATGTCAGAAAATTTTGAAAGTCTTTTTACTAACAATTAAAACTATAAGATATGGGCTACAAACTAAGATTTGTTCAAAAATTCCAATTAAGTAAAGCGTTTGAGTTTCTTGAAATTGAAAAGCAATTTGAAGAATTTGAACAAAAGTACCCTGAATTTCCGAAAGGAAAGCGTTATCTTCCTATCTGTGGAATGCATCCTTCAAATACCCTGATTTGGGAATGTGATTTCGACACCTTAGATGAACTTCAGGCAACACACAATTTTTTAATGAGCGATAACAGGCATGAAGAGTTGTTTCAGGTTCAATCACAAT
>CAIWIS010000781.1 GCA_903912795.1 uncultured Bacteroidales bacterium | reverse complement strand
GCTTTTAAAAAAATGGAAAAAATAAAACAAAACAATGAAAAAGATTTCAACTCTATTCTTAGTTTTTCTGTGTTCATTCTCTTGTAGGAGATGAAACTTGATTAGTTATGAAAAACTAATCGCCCAAAAAGCAAAAAAAAACCACAGCAAGTTTAGCTCAATTTTTAGAAGTTTTGTTGCTGCAAATTTGATTTTGTTCCAAAACCTGAATTAGTGAAAATTTATGCCCGTGATTAAAACAATTTTATCAGTCATTTTTCAAAGCCTTTTCAATATTTTTATCAGGAATCAGCCACATAATAGACGTTAAAATAAAAATGGCAAACGATATATATTCATTTGCAAACGCCAATGGAATTGAAACAACATAAGCTATTTGTGAAATAATTCCCTTTCGGGTAGATATTTTAAAGGCAATACGTAAGGCTTCTATGTCGTGTGAGTTTTTTTCAACCACTTTTTGCAAAATATAATAACCAATACCACTCAATAACAATACAACTCCATAAAGTGCTACCGTATTTGTTTCAAAATGATTTTCGCCCATCCAACCTGTTGCAAAAGGTATAAGCGACAACCAAAAAAGTAAATTTAGGTTAGCCAACATCATACCCGAAGTTACATGCTTTACAGAATGGAGCAAATGATGATGATTGCCCCAATAAATACCAATGTACGAAAAACTCAAACCATAACTTATAAAAGTTGGAAAAAGTTCTTGTATGTTTTTCCAATCGCTACCATGCGGAATTTTAAACTCCAATACCATAATGGTAATAATGATGGCCAAAACACCATCGCTAAAAGCTTCTAAACGAGTTTTATTCATATAAAATTTAGTTTCCGGAAATTAGTTTTAAAATAAACACGCTAACTATTAAATTTGTTTTAAAATAAAAAAAAGGCCTCCTCAATTTATTATTGAAAAGGCCTTTAATACAAATGAAAACTTACTAAACTGATACCAAACATCTTGCACTACATCCTCTGCATCTTCAAGCGATTTCACACGACCTCGAACAAAACCCAACAAGTTTTTTCCAACTTGCTGAATGGTTTTGGTAATAGAAACGGATCGTTGGTCGCTCATCGATAATTGTATTGTTGTCTCCATAATTAAGGAGACGAATAAGTCTTATTTTTACTTTAAAAACGAACTAATTAGTTTGATTATATAGGTGAGAAAATATTATTTATTTGTTTCACCATGGCGTTTTGTTCCATCTCTAAGATTCCAAAAAACCAAACCTTTCCAGCGACCACCAATTATTGAAAGCGTTAGGTCAACCGTTTACGTTCACGGCACGCTCCAGCTGATTGTGATACTGACGCTAATAAAATATACGCTTAGTATATTGTTGGAAATAACACTTTTTCTGTATATAATTCTTTAAAAATTGCCCTTATTTCAGCTTTTCTCAAACCTTCGTTGTAAAACAGAATTTCGCCGTTTGTATTGAGTTTACGGTTGGCTAACAGTTGTTGTTTCACCTGTTCGGCATCCGAAATCTGTCCACTCACCATGAGCAAAACACCAGGAGCGAAATTCATTTTCTTACCTTCAGGAAGTTTTACATTTGCCTGCGCTGCCTTTACGGTATTGGTATAAGCTATACTGTCGCGACGATAACATTGTACGGCCAACAAATCGCAAATGCCATTGCTGACCCATTTTGGCCATTCCTGCATCAGATTATCTTTGCACCACGGATAGGGGTTTGGCGCAAAACTGACCATTACATTCGGTTGTGTCGCTTTTACTTTTTTGTACACACGTGCTCCAAAATCATTCAGAATATTCAATCGCCATCGCATCCATGCCGAGTCTTTGAAATTCTGAGGTGGCGTTCGTCCTTTATGTGCTTTTTGGTATCGTTTTACGGTAAGTTTATCGTATCCTGAATTGATACACGAAGCAGGCAGACGGTCGTCGCCCTGAACGCCATCCACATCGGGATATTTCCGAATACTCTCTGCTATTAAATCAAGCAAATATTGTTGCACTTTGGGGTTAAACGAATTGAAATAATAATCCTGATTGTTGTAATTGGCAGGTTTTCCATCGTTACCAATGCCCAACCAATCGGGATGTTTGGCTAAAATAGGATTATTCTTAGGTGTAGCCAGCTTAATATCAGCCATAAAACCAAACTCAAACCAGAAAAACACTTTAATATTCCGTTTGTGCGCTTCGGTTATCAAATCGCGTACAGGGTCGCCTGTGGGGCTTTTCAACGGTTTATTGTAGGTTTTCATAAAAGGTGTCAACAGGCAAGTGGAATCGATATGCGTATAATTCGTATTTTTCAACAACACCTTGCTCGGATATAGCGTTTTATTGAGTGCATACGACACTACAAACACCGAATTAAAATTCAATGTATCGAGCATAGTTACAAAATCGACCACATTTTTATAACTCTTAAGCACATCGGT
>CAIWIS010000780.1 GCA_903912795.1 uncultured Bacteroidales bacterium | reverse complement strand
CTCACGGGAACGCCATTCGTCCACTTTCTCCACTTTTTCGCCAGAAGCTTGATTCTTAACCTTTTCGGCTAATTCAATCATACGCTCTGTTGCATCAGGTCTACGATTAAGCACCACATCTTCAACATGTTCAAGCAATTCGGGTTCAATATCTTCGTAAATTTGGAGCATGCCAGCATTTACAATGCCCATATCCATGCCTTCTTTGATAGCATAATACAAAAACACGCTGTGAATAGCTTCACGCACCACATTATTACCTCTAAATGAGAAAGATAAATTACTAACACCTCCACTTACTTTGGCATAAGGCAAGTTTTGTTTTATCCAACGTGTAGCATTTATAAAATCTACGCCATAATTATTATGTTCCTCTATACCAGTGGCTATTGCCAACACATTTGGGTCAAAAATTATGTCTTGTGGTGGAAAACCAACTTTATCGACCAACAATCGATAAGCCCGTTCGCAAATCTGCGTTTTACGTTCAAAGCTATCAGCTTGTCCTTTTTCATCGAAAGCCATCACAACTACAGCAGCACCATACGCACGAATTTTACGAGCTTTATCCAAAAAGTCAGCTTCGCCTTCTTTTAAACTGATAGAGTTTACAATGCATTTACCTTGTACACATTTAAGTCCAGCTTCAATCACTTCCCATTTCGAAGAATCAATCATAATGGGTACACGCGAAATTTCGGGTTCTGAAACTAAGTAATTCAGAAAAGTAACCATTTCCTCCTTAGCCTCAAGCATGGCATCGTCCATGTTTATATCAATGACTTGTGCGCCGTCTTCCACTTGTTTGCGGGCAATTGTCAAAGCTTCTTCGTATTTCTTTTCGTTTATTAAACGTAAAAACATACGCGAACCAGCTACATTACATCTTTCGCCGATGTTGGTAAAGAGAGAATCATTATTTATCACCAATGCTTCAAGGCCCGAAAGTTCTAAATCAGTCGAAGCTTTTTGCTTTTCTCTCACCGTTTTACTTTCAATTAGCTTTTGATAAGTTGCAATATGATCAGGTGAAGTTCCACAGCATCCACCAATGATATTTACAAGTTTTTCGTCGAAATACTCCACCACCTGCTCGGCCATGCGTTCTGGTGTTTCATCGTACTCGCCAAACTGATTGGGTAAACCTGCATTAGGATATGCACTTACATAACACGAAGCTAAACCACTTATTTCGTGCAGATAAGGTTTTAAATCTTTGGCACCAAATGAACAATTTAGTCCAATCGACAATACATTGGCATGCGAAACCGAAGCCAAAAATGCACGAATAGTTTGTCCGGAGAGTGTCCGACCGCTAGTGTCGGCTACAGTAGCCGAGAGCATAATTTCCACACGCTTTGATGTTGCAGCCATTGCTTCTTCTGCCGCAAAAATAGCTGCTTTGGCATTGAGTGTATCAAATATAGTTTCAATAAGTAAGGCATCTACCCCACCCTCAATTAATGCAATAATCTGTTCTTTGTAAGCCACTACTAAATCGTCGTAACTTACGGCACGATATGCAGGGTTGTTTACATCGGGCGACATGGAAGCTGTTTTGTTTGTTGGGCCAACAGCACCTGCCACAAAGCGAGGTTTTGCAGGGTTCTGAGCTGTAAATTCATCTGCAGCTTTGCGAGCTAATTTGGTTGCTTCCAGATTTAATTCGCGCACCAAGCTACTCATTCCGTAATCGTCCATCGAAATGGATTGCGCGTTAAATGTATTAGTTTCAATAATATCGGCACCCGCAGCAAGGTATTTACTATGAATGTCGTAAATAATTTCAGGCTGCGAAAGTACTAATAAATCGTTATTGCCTTTTTGTAAAATTTCGGTATTTGCAAAGCGCGAACCACGATAATCAGCCTCCTGTAATTTGTGGCGCTGTATCATGGTTCCCATTGCACCATCCAATATAAGGATGCGGTTTTCGAGTTGGGATTGTAAAGTCATTTTCAATTAGTTGATTTTCGAACTGCAAAGATACTGTAAATGTGGCAATTTGCCAATGTGTCAGTTTGCTAATATGAAAATTATAGAGAATAAATTTTAAAATTAGAAATTAGTTAGATCTCTCATTCTAAACTTTCAGTTAATTGAAAAATCAATTTTTACGCAGCAACAATATCTTTTTATTAAAATCGGCAGCCGCATTTATTACTTTTCTGAATTCATCATAGCGGCTTGCCGGATAACTAGATTCTAAATAATATTCTTTTGATTCAATGGTAATTATATTATCTTTCAATGAAGCCTCCGATGTAAATATGCATCCTGTTTTACCATTTGTTTTCATCTCAACATGCATATTTAAATCTTTCAAATTATCCACTTTATACCCTTTGGGGATTGTAAATTTTATTATCCTATAATAATCATGCAGAATGCCAATTGTAATTGGTAAAACCCGTTGATTTTCTTGATATAATTCAGATTGTTGTCCAATAGTCTCGCCAATTTTTATCAACAAGTCCTCTCCCGCTTCTTCAATTAATGATTTGGTCTGCAATTCCAAATCCCAAATCATAGGTTTTACTCCGATATCTTCGGGTCTACTATTTTCAATTTTCGAACTTAACACTTCAGTTTTATCTTTTCCCATCGAAAAAACAGATTCAACCAATTCTTTCTTTTTATTATCGTCCAATAAGTGTATAAATGATTGAAATGAACGTGCAAAATCACCATTCATTACTCTTCTAGTATTTGTTTTCAACAACTTAGCATCAACATCAATGCTAACTTTGATATCAAGTGAGTCTGAATTATTAACACCTAATTCTTTAGGAATTTGACGAATCTCATAACCTAATGTTTTAATTGACTCGTTATAAACCAAAGTCTTCATAAATAATCCATAACCACCTTGTAACTCAGCTGGTATTATGCCCAGACGATAATCATTATCCTCTGGAGTTAAATACTTATTTATTTCAGGAAAATAAATCAAGGTATAATCTAAATAATTATTGGCATCAAAATCACGGCGAAATGGTTGTATGCTTACATCTCCTGTTTTTATAAATTCAAAATTGATTCCTGCAGCTTGAAACAATCCAACATAAAGTTTAGAAATTGCACTAAAATTACATTGTTTCAAATTAATATTAGTGGTCAAACTCAACTGATCTTCCAAGTCTTTGTCAACTTTAAAGTTTTGTTTTACCCAATTCTCAATTTGTCTAATTTTTGCCTCTGAATCGGTTGCTGTTAATGCAATTTTTTTCAATAATTTATTTACTGACGAATTCTCTTCTTTTGTAAATATATAAGAATCATTATAATATCTATCGCATGCCTTGGACCATGAGTATACTCGCAATGACGAATTAAAGTTATTATATGTTAGCGTAAAGTCATAACTCATTAAGTTTGGTTCGTAGTAAGCATATTTTTCCTTCGAAATTCCAGATACATATTTTATTGAAGCTCGTTGCGTAATTTTAATATCGTCGTTTTTGTTTTCGTCAGTTTTGTTTTCTTTTGATTCGTCAGCAACAAAAGCTGGAAAACCATTATTACAACGAAACATATAACTTAGCTTCTGAGGATAAACAAAAATTGCTTCTACATTTGCACGTGGAGTTTCATCTTGAACATAAAAACCTCCAAAAGGATTAAATTTTTTGTGAAGCACATAATAATATTCAATTTGACCACCTGTTTCAGCTCCTTCAATAACAAAAGTTTTGAAACTACCTTTATTTTCTAAATTCTCAATTTGTTTAATTTCATTTTTAGAAATTATGGTTTCTTTTCCACTAGGTGAAATAAAGCGTGCGGCAACATCAATAATATCGATCACATTATTTAGCGATATATATATTTTATTGAATTGATTTACAGCTTCATGTGATTCAACTCTAATTTTTCTGTGAAATATAAAAGTTTCTTCAAAGAAATTTTCTTTGTTTAAATAAACCTCGGTTATCCTCCGTTCTAACAATATTACAGCACCATTCACAGCTTTAATTGTATCGCCACCTTTGGGAGTAAGCATTGAATTCCAATTATATTTTGTAAAATCATTTTGAGCACTCAGTGCTAACGAAGTAAATAACAGTAAATGAAAAAGATAACGTTTCATGATATTTTTTTATTAAATAATTAATTTTTAATTCTGAATATATAAACTATTGATTTTAAAGCATTTAAACAATTACTTTATCAGATAGTTTTTTTTGAAATAACACTGTTTTTCTATATGATTTTTTTAAGGATAGCATCATGTCATTAAATGCTAGAAGCTCATTATCATCAATTAACTTAAATCCAATCCATATTTCAGCATGTTGTACAATACAGTTGTTTTGTAGCTCGTACTTTATTTTAAAACCAAATAATTTATGCGTAAATTCAGTCTGTTCAGGCATAACAGATAAAACATAACCGTCCGGAATTTCAAGTTTGGTTGTTATCAGATGCTTGAACACTTGCTCAGACTCCAATGGTATTGATCTTTCATTTTTAATATCAATTTGACTCAGATAATTATGAAGGTTCATATTAACATACAACCTATTATCTACTGAAGTACAAAAATCGGGTAATGACAATTCATACCGTAAATGCAATTTATCTTCGGGGTCCGAGGTACCTTCAAATGCAAATTCTTTTATTTCGAATTTATTGCCTGCAAAATCGAGATAATTACTAATTGTTTCCAATTTTTGCTGCTTGTTTTTCCCGTCGATACGATACAACAAGTCTGCTCTTTTTTCATCTTTCAATACAAGTAATCCTTTGGCCTCAATACTTTTACCAATAATTTTTAAATTCAAGCTATCAATAATCGTATTTTTTTCAGGACTATCAATTGGTATTTTATACAACATATAATCATTTGGGTCTTTCATAATCAAGCATTCCTTACCTTGAATTGATGATGGTATAGTGTAAATACTTAAATACCTTGATGTTCCATCCAGAATTATTGGTCTGTTACTATCCCACCAAACAGAAATTAAGTGATTAGCTGTGGCAACCATTGGATATTGACTAAAAGTATAAGGTAATTCACGCGTTCCTACAATTGCAAGCGAAGCCTTTTCACCAATCAACTGTAGCAAAGTTGTAATTAATACTGATTTATCTTTACAATCTCCATAACGTCGTTTGATAATAGTTGAAACCTCTTGAGGCACAAATCCATTATCACCATCTTCAATAGCCACGTATTTAATTTCATCCTGAACCCAACGATAAATTGCTTTTACTTTATCAATGGGAGTTTTACAGCCTCGAATAATTGAATCAGCTAATAGTTTTACCGAAGGATCTAATTGTTGTTTATTTCTGATTAATTTTTCATTTTCCCAACGGTATAAATCATCAAGTGTTCCCATTATATTTTCAGTTTTACCCTTAAATTGAACACTGTGAATATTTATGCAAATATGAGGCACATAATAGCGTATTGAAGGTGCCAATTTATCATTTAAATAATCTTTTAATTGTTCGCACTTCCAAGTATGTGTTTTTGTTGTTTTGTTTTGCGTAACGCTATACTTAACAATTGCCGTATCCTTACCTGCAAGTCGGCAAACCAATTGAACGTTTTCAGGAACAGTTACTGATACACTAGAAAATTCAACCGGCGAAGAATCGCCAAAGTAAAACCGATAACCAGTGTGTGCTTGTTGTGAAAGGTATTCGGTATAATTATACAATTTGGTTCCTTTAGCTATAGCAGGAAAATGGCCAACCATACAATATGAATCATCGAAGTAGCTTACATTATCCTGCTCCGTTGTCTTTTTCAAAGCAGATGACATTATTTTCCGTTCTTTTCCATTCTCTAAAACAACACTGTAAGCTATCGATTTAAGTATCTTATCCGTTCCGTTATAGTAGTTTCTAAATTCGGATAAACCTTCACAATTATCTTTAAGCACAAGCTTAACATTCGTTTCTTTAACTTTAAAGTATGGTTTTCCAAGTTTATCAACTAAAACCTCTATTTCGGTTTCATCCTGTAAACGAATATATGGATTTGATGGATATCGGTCTTTATAGATCTGAAATTCGTTAATCGATTGTGAAAAAGCATGTTGATTATTACCAAGCAATAACAAAACAAGAACAAGCGTAAAATACAAAATTCGACTATCAATTTTATTTGATTTCATAAGCATTGTCATTTTCGTAGCTTACTTTGTATTTAATTTTACCTGCTAAATCGTAATACGTCCAAACTCCAGTCCGACTATCAGCCTCAAAAGATCCTTCTAAGGCTTTTACTCCAGATTCAGTATAGCGCACGTATTCGCCATGGTTTACATCGTTAGCAAATTGAGTACTCGTTCTTATCTTTCCATTTGCATAATAATCAACTGACTTTCCTTCAAGATAGTCATTTTTGTATTCTCGTTGACGTAATTTATTGCCATTTTCGTAATACATGGTCAATATTCCATTTAAAAAGCCTTTCACAAGCGGTATAGTAGCTGCCATATTTCCATTTGGATAATAACTTGAAACTAAGCCTTCATTTAATTTTGCAGCCGCAATATTGTCCATTTTTCCTTGTTTATTTCTAACAAGAACAGAAGTTACAGAACCCTCATCGTAAACTAACGAAAACAGTTTTACACTATCAGGTGAGAAAAACGAATATTCACCATCTCTATCATCGTCGATATACGGTATTAAACGAAATAACTTACCATTAGGATAATACTCACGAAAATCCTCTTGATTAATACCTTCTTCGGAATAATCACGACTAGCAACTTTTCCATTTTTATATACATATTGATATCCTTCAACTTTATCCAGATTGTATGTAAATAAACTAGATAAATTACCTTCTTCATCCCACACTTTTGACTGCCCATTTAACTTTCCATTCAAATACTCTTGTCGAACATTGATTGTACCATTGGGGTAATACATTTCATATAAACCTTGTTTTAAGCCATTTACCAATGTAAAACGATACTTAGGTTTTCCGTTCGGATAATTTATCATAACCAACGAAGAATCAGTAGTAAATGGCACTATTTGTTCAAGTTTATTATTGCTATAATATGCAAGCTTGGAAATCTCTTCATCTTCATATTCAGTAATATTTTCAATATTTCCTTCGGGTGTATAATCAAATCGTCTACCACAAATCTCATCATCAATTAAATAATATTCTGTTCTAATTTTACCATTGCTATAATAAAATTTAAACTCACCGTTGCCTTTACCCTTTTTATAATATCCTATGGATTTTAGTGTACCATTTGGAAAGTAAATTCGATTTGAGCCTTCAATTAAGTTGCTGTCGCAATAATATTCGGATTTAATATTGCCTGATTCGTAATATGTTTTTTGAAACCCCGTTTGCATATCATCTTTCCAATTTTCGAGTGATGTTATTATTCCCCCACCGGACAATTCATGCCATTCGCCGTCACGCTTTCCATTCTTAAGATTTCCTTCCCTTTTTACAGCTGTATTATCGTAAAAATATTTGAAAGCAATTAATCCATTTTGACTAACTGTTTGATAATGGATATTGTTATTCTGATCGTAACATATTATTTTGGTAATATTATCATTTTCATAATGATATTCATTTTTTATGTTACCGTTAACATAGTAATCGGTCTGAACACCATTTTTTTTACCATTAACGAAAGCTGACTGATGCATTATTTTCTTGGCACTTCGAGAATATTCAGTGTAACTACCAATTAAATTTGTTGAATCGTTGTAAGTGCCTTCAACATGTAATACCCCATTTGTATGATAAAGAGTAAATGGTCCCGTAAAATAATCCTTTTTTGACTCATTAACTGATTCAAGTTTAGCATTACTATACCATTTTTTAACTGGCCCATTCATTAAACTATCAACATAATTACATTCCATTTTCATTGCGCCATTTATCCACCTTTCGGTATATGGCCCACTCAGTTTACCTTTGCTGTGATTTGATTCAGTAAGCCAACCCGATATTGAATAATAATTGTAACTTTTACCTTCTTCTAAATCATTGATATAATTTTCGTTTGATACAATTTTACCATTCGAAGCATATTTAATTTGATTCCCTTCTTTCTTACCTTTTACACGCGGATAAACACCTGATGTTTTTCCTGATTCAAAATATGTTTTATTTATTCCATCTAACTCATTGTCAACAAAGTTAAGTTCCTGTTTTACACTCCCGTTTGGCCAATAAATGGTACATAATCCATTAAGTTTGTTATTGGTATAGTTTCCTTTTTCACTTATATATCCACTTCTATCAAACAATAAATATTTACCCTCTTTTGACAATTCAGCACCTACAAGTTGAGTACCAATGTAATAGGCTCTACCATCTTCATCAAACAATCGAGTTTTTACTTTATTTTTTTCATTACTTATCGAAAATTCATATTCACGCCATTCGTTAATAGCCGATTGAGCAAACTTAATAAATTTAGCTTGTTTACTATTATTTGCTTTATTCCAACTATTAACATCCTTGTTTTCAATACCTTGAAGTTGATAATTAAAAAACACATTCAGTTCATTTCTATTGAGTATTTCCTTAAAAAACCGCACATAAAATTGATTGTAAATAGTAGAGTCCGATTCTATAAATTCCATTTTCTGAAATAATAAAAACGACAACCTGTTAATCAAATAATTTGTAGTGAAGTTATACGGAAAATCTTTACGGAAAGCAAGTCCACTGTTGCAAAAACGAGTTAATTCATTCCAGCGCGAAGCTTCGAATTTAACATCATAAGGGTAATTAAAAGCATCAGGCTTTGATTCACTTTTACCTGTTACAATTTTCTCAAATTTATTTACACTATTGCTTGTGGGATTTAAAGTCAGCCCCATATTATATGCCAGCACGGCTTGTGCCATTCTGCCCATTCTATAGTTAATGCTTCCGAGCAAAAAATGAGTTCCTGAATGATAAGGTGATAATTTCACACATTCATAGAGCAATTTTTCGGCTTTGTGATAATCCATCACATTAACATATACTATGGCTAAATTATACAGCAACAAATGATTATATGGCCATTTTTTTGATGCTGATTCTAATAACTCAATTGCCTCTTTTCTTTGTTCTAAGTCGTCAAGTATACTCCCCTTCAATGTTATTGTATTCACATTATCGGGTTCGAGCGAATCGGCTTCGTTAATTTTAATCAATCCTTTAGCATATTCTTTAGTGCTTTGATACACCAATGCTGTTTCGTAACAGGCAGTAGAATAGGTGGGATCACACTTACTGACTCGATTAAAAAACTTCAATGATTCTTCATAGTTATCATTATCATACAGTTTAGTTCCATGTTCTATTAGTTTATCACCAGTCCAAGGAATTGTGTCATTTTTTTGACCATTAACCGTTACAGTCAGACTCATAATAAATAGAGCCGAGTAAATAAATTTAAAATTCATATTAAAAAATTAAGTTGTATAAAATATTTAGTACAAATATATCAAAACTTAATTAAATATCAAAGTTTTAAATTAAAAAGTATTCGATAACACTTTTTGAAAAAAAATCCCCCAAAACCTAATGGAATTGGAGGATAATAGCAATAAAAAACATGTAATAAATTCATTACCAATATTTTGAACGTTTTGTTCGAATTCTATTATTCGCACACTTAAGGTAAAAATAAACAGATTGTTTTGAGATAGGTGGTTATATTTTTATTTCAAAATCAGTTGAATTTGACTTAGAGGAATAATAACCAATAACAAAAAGAGGTATTATGATTTGTTTTTTGCTAAAACCAAAATTGAATATCCACCCAACGTTTTAGTACAGAATTTTTTATTAATTATAAAAATAAATCTACGGATTAAATTAATAAACTTTTGTTTGGTAGACATTTGATTGGAAATTGGCTCTGTATACATTACATCTATGATTTCGAATCCGTGCTCAGTTAAAATATTCAGAATAAAATCTTCAGTGAAATTATGAATATGACCAACTCTATCTTTAGATTCAATTAACATATTCTCTCTAAAAAGTGACCATACACACATATCAAGAGGAATATGGAAAATTGTGTAGTTACTTTTTGAAACTATTCCTGTCAAAAAATTAAAGTAATTGTCAATATGCTCAATAACATCAATCACTAATTGGAGGTCATAAAAACAAACTTCATTCTTGTCTGATAAATTTTTAATTTCAAACTTTATTCTGTTCGTTTCTTTTTTCTTTGCAATTTCTATTGCATCTTTCGATATATCAAATCCATAAAATTGTGTTACTTCTGGAAAAAACGATTCCAACTGAACTAAGATTTCACCACTTCCACAACCAATCTCTGAAACTGTTTTAAAAGAAATTGAATTGTTATTTAATAGTTTAACAATCTTATTTACTTTGAAGGAGGCATCTTCTTCGTGCCAAGTTGGATTTTGGATTAAATATGTATTATCGTTATAAATATCTTTCATAAAATATTATTTTATTATCTCCTTGTAATATTTGTTCATTACAATTACAAAATGGATAATACAAAAATACGAAATTCTTTTCACAAATACACGTTCGCTATACTACAATGACACAAAACGACTCATTTACTATTGACTCAATATAGGTTAAAATATCTGAAAAATAACTGCAGCGTAAATTCCAAATCGCACAAAACGGAATAAT
>CAIWIS010000779.1 GCA_903912795.1 uncultured Bacteroidales bacterium | reverse complement strand
GTAGCGCCTATTAAGTTAAATCGAATCCACGATTGTGTAGTTTTTTTGGAACGTAGAACTGCTGAATTTTTTTGTTTTACCGAATAGTAATCTACAAAGATTGAGCCTGGAGTTGTTGATTTTGTTTTTACCATAAATGCTTGCATAGCTGGTATTTGTCCAGGGATATTAGCTACTCCTGCTACACCAATCGGCACGGCTATGTATTGGCCTGGGGTATATACTGTTTCAATATTCGTATTGCTTGTTTTAAACTCTGACCAACTTGAAAAAGTACCTGTGTTGTAAATGTAAATGGTTGAATCCATTGTTGAACTTAAATGTATTCCTGATATTGCAATAGCAGCAGTATAAGGATTTCCTATTAAATGTTGTCCAGGATAATCGGCTCCCGAAGTATAGCTCAATGTCATATTTATATCCTGATTATATAAAGTCCCAGGAAATTCGTATTTTTTAGCCGTAGGTTGTACTATTTCGTAACCACTCAGGTATTCCATATCATCTTCATTTTGAAGTTGAATCCAACGTTTTGTTAATTCATAACCATAACCATTTCCACCTTCGTTGTATCGGCGTACAAATCCACCAAAAAATGTAGGCAGAGCAGGCAATGATTGAACTGGAATACCCATAAACTGCCATTTGTATTTGTAATTTGTAGGTTGTTCCAAATCCCAACTAGCCTTGCTATACATTTCTACAGTTGCTTCAATTGGTGTTTCGCCTGCATTTTCGAAAATCAATGTTCCACTTGGAGCATCTGCTTCGCTTTTTATACGAATACCTCCCTGTCCCGCATTATTTATGACAGATTTGGCTGTTACTGAACGTCCAGTGCCAATTTCGAGTACCGAACCTGCTTTCACTTCAAGTTTGCCATTGGCCACCACACTGGCTGCTGCTTGCATTACAACTCCGGCTGGGTTGTCAACAATAACATCGTTGTATGTTCCGGCAAAAAGTGTTTGAGCTGCACTACCATTGAAACGTATTGTTCCTGAATTACCATAGGTGTTTACCAAAGGCAGTGGAGTTGCACTTGTGTTTTGTGTTTCGATTAATCCTGTATTTTGAATAATGGTTGATTGACCAATGGTTAATGTGCCAATTCCCAATGAAACAGTGCCGTTATTGGTAATGTTTCCACTTGTATTTAATGTAAATTCTCCATTTACAGTAACCGAAGCTCCACTTTCAACAATCAATGATTTTGTATTGCCATTTTCTGAAGTGCTAATAACAGGTTGATTCACAGGTGCTGATGGTATTATAATATCATCGTTGGTAGTTGGTATGCCTCCACACCAGTTTGTAGCTGTATTCCAGTCGGTGCTTGTAGCACCAGTCCAGCTAATGTAAGGTTTTACAGTAACTGTAGCACTTCCACTTGTAAAACCAGCCGTACGTGTACACGATGCATTGGATACTGAAACAAGCGAGTATGTTTTTGAAGCTGTATGACTTCCTACACTAAATGGTGAACCCGAAACGACATTATTAACTGTAATATCGCCAGCTCCAGCATTATATACAACTGTAAATGGTCCAGTTCCGGCAGTTGCATTCCAAGTTAAATATCCGATTTCGCTTTTGCAAATTTCATTTGCACTTAAATTTCCTTGTGGTTGCGGATTTACAGTTAGCACTGCTCCATCCGAAGTTGAACTTCCACCACAATCGCGGGTTACAACTACTCGGTAAGCATAACCATTCATGCTGTATGTAGGATTGGTAATTGTTAAAGTAGCTGTTGTGGTACTGGAATAATAGTCACCATTACTAATGTCGGTATATGTTCCACCTGTACCTATAGTACTCACTTGCCATTGATAATTAGGAGAATCACTTGCCGAAACAGAAAATTGTGGTGTTCCATTTAACTCGCACGAACTTGTTGCCGAAGGATGTGTATTGATAGTGGGAGGTAAGCATTCCGAAGCTACTGCAAAGTTTCCAAAAACATTATCGGTTACACTAGCCGAAGCAAAATTAGGATCAGAAAAACTAGCGCTTAACAATGCATTTGTAGTTCCATTTCCACGTAAAATTTTAGCAGTTGAAACTGGTGTAAATGGAGAACCATTGAGTGTCAACAAATAATTGCCATCGCCATCGCCCGAAGTTTCGTTCAAATTCCAATACCTATTGGTTTGATAGGTTGTGTAATTTGGTATGCTTCCTGCAATTTCCGATTCGAATTGCTCAGCCAAAACAGTGCTCAAGCCACCCGAGAGTGTTGTATATTCGAGTGTTAATGGACGATAAACACCACCTTTGCCAATTGGATAAACTTTTGAAGATGCAGAACAATATTCACGTGCTAATTTTCCATTTACATAACTTGAACTGCTCTGTCCTGTAATACTTCCATCGCAATTTACCGACAATGTATTACTTCCAGTAGTTATTAAGCCACTTGTTAGCGTAAGCGTTCCATTTACGGTTTCGTTATTGCTAATAGTTACACCCGCAGCATTATTAATGATGAGATTGTTAAATGTAGCTGAAGTAGTTCCGTTTATGGTTTGTGATGTGTTACCGTTCATGATTACTGTGCCCGTACCAGCTGAAATTGTTGCATTAATTGAAAAATCGCCCTTGATTTTTAAATCCGAAGATTGCAATGTTTTTGTTCCTGTGCCTGATAAAGTTAAATGATAATATTGGGTTGAGGATTTTGCCTGTATAGTTTGATCGCTACCATTGTATATTACTGAACTTGAACCATTATAATTACCATTTAAATTTCCATTGTTCGTAAAACTGCCTGATATAGATATAGATGAACCTGCAAGCAAATTAAGTGTACTGTCAGTGGCTGTAGTTAAATTGTAAAACTGTGTTGACCCTGCAATTGCTGAATTATTTCTTTTAAAACTAACTGTTCCCGTGTTTGGAACAAATGTTCCTGAATTATTCCATGGCGTTGTTCCATTATTGTCGACCAATGAACCATATACTTCCAATGTACTACCATTTCCGGCAGTTACAGTTCGACTCGATTCAATAAGAATAGTTTTGACCGTACGAGTAGCATTTTCAGGAATAACAGCATCTCTAGCAGCTGTGTTTGGAATAATTACATCGCTCGTTGAAATAGGGATAGTACTGCCAGACCAATTTGAAACATTATCCCAATCAGTACTTGCAGCACCTAGCCAGATAAAATTACTTGCCGACTCTTTACTTGAAATCATCCAAATCTTTGCTTGACTTTGTGGCGTTAATACATCGCTCTGGTAGGCTAATTCTCCAAAGTATTCATTTTGAGACAAATAACGAATACCGTGTCCCGAAAGTGTGATATAATTATTCGAGGTATTTAACTCTGTTTTTCCATGTTCATGAGGACTTGAGCCAGCATAAGGAATGTGGTGATCCCAATAAACAAGACTGTTTTCTGTAGTTCCATCAAGTTCTTCAGTTAAGTACGCAAGTTTAAGTGAGAATTTTGTAGGTGTGTTTCCTCCAGTTCTTACAATCTGATATATTCTCTTAATGGTATTGTTTTTTGTGGAATGTCGAACACCAATACGAGGGATAATTGTAACCTGTGTAGGATAAGTTCCACCATCGTAAAACTGAATTGTTGTGTTTGAATTTCCAAATGAGTAATCAATATTTGCATTTATTGTAGTGCGAATAATTCTACCAGTAACATCACCAACACCTACCGTAGTAGCATTAGCTCCCATATATAAATTATTTGAGCTAGTAAGCACATCGCTTGAATAAATTGGGCTCAAAT
>CAIWIS010000778.1 GCA_903912795.1 uncultured Bacteroidales bacterium | reverse complement strand
GGGTCAATATTAGTCTAAATTGTATAATATTAAATGCCTAAATCAAAAATTCAGTAAAATGATTATCTTTATTTTCCATTATAATTCAACGGCTGTTTTTTCAATTAATTGTCTAAATAAAATTTGTTCTGTAGTTTTAAGTAATAATTGTTAATTATCCTACAGTCTGCCATCAACCCAACGGCGATCTACAACTGCTTTGGCATCAAAAATTACAGCACCATCAGTATGTTGCTTTTCAAAATCAAAATCTTTAAATTCGTCGTGAGCTACAGCCAATAACACAGCTTCATATTTTTTGTTCGTATCAAGTTTATTTAGAATTGCAACGCCATATTCATGCGCAACTTCGTCGGCAATGGCCCAAGGGTCATAAATGTCAACTGAAGTGCCAAATTCGCACAATTCCTTGTATATATCCACCACTTTAGTGTTACGTATATCGGGGCAGTTTTCTTTAAATGTGACACCAAGTATTAGTACATTAGCACCTTTAATTGTTTGTCCTTTTTGTATCATTAGTTTTAAGACTTTATTTGCAATAAAAGGAGCAATGCTATTATTTACATGTCGGCCCGATAAAATTACCTGCGGCACATAGCCCAATGACTCGGCTTTGCTTGCTAAATAATAGGGATCTACACTAATGCAATGGCCGCCAACTAAACCTGGACGATATTTTAAAAAGTTCCATTTTGTGCCTGCTGCTTCTAGTACATCGTTGGTGTCAATGCCTACTTTGTCGAAAATTAGGGCTAACTCATTCACAAATGATATATTTACATCGCGTTGTGCGTTTTCAATTATTTTTGATGCTTCGGCTACTTTTATACTTGGGGCTTTGTGTGTACCAACCGTAATAATTGAAGCATAAAGGCTATCAACAATATTAGCAATTTCGGGTGTTGAACCTGAAGTTACTTTTTTAATTTTTGTGAGTGTATTTACTTTGTCGCCTGGGTTAATACGCTCAGGGCTATATCCGGCAAAAAAATCGGTGTTGAAAATTAATCCCGAATTCATTTCAATTACAGGAACGCAATCTTCCTCAGTACAACCAGGGTAAGTAGTTGATTCATAAATTACTATATCTCCTTTTTTAATTACCCTTCCTAGCATTTCGGATGCTTTGATTAATGGAAGTAAATCGGGCATATTAAAATTGTTAATCGGAGTTGGAACAGTTACAATAAATACATCGTATTTCTTTAAATCATCTTCAATAAACGAAAATTCAAGACCGGATTCAGGGTTGATCTTTCGTAACGAAGTGGCTTCGAGTAAACCATCTAAATCGGCTTCGAGCGTGTGGTCAACACCGTTTTTTAATTCTTCAACTCGCTGACGGTTAATGTCATATCCTAATACTTTGTATTTTTTACCAAATTCAATAGCTAGTGGTAACCCTACATAACCTAATCCAATAACGGCAATTTTAAAATTTTGCATACCCTGTATTTGTTTAGTTTTTTACTTAAAAACGTGCAAAGATACAAAAATCATTCGAAAATAATTCTTGTTTTGAGGATGCTAAGATACAACTTTCATCCGTATTTTTTCATAACTTTGCAAAAAAAAACGTATTGATGGTGAAAAAAGAGTACTTTCCAATTGTTAGTGAAGATGGTAGCGTTATAGCTAAGGCTTCAAGAGCCGAATGTCATTCAGGGACTTTTTTGCTTCATCCTGTTGTTCATTTACATGTTTTTAATTCAAAAGCTGAACTTTTTTTACAAAAAAGAGCCGATGATAAAGATATTCAACCAGGTAAATGGGATACTTCGGTTGGAGGACATGTAGACTATGGTGAAGATATTGAAATTGCACTGCGTAGGGAAGTTCGCGAAGAATTGGGAATTGAAGATTTTGAACCAATTTTTATGCTGCGGTATAAATTTGTTTCGACACAAGAAGCAGAATTAGTCCATAGCTACTATACAATTTATGATGCCCACATATCACCCGATCCAGTTGAGATTTCAGAAGGAAGGTTCTGGACAAGAGAAGAAATTGAGCAAAATATTGGAAAAAATATTTTCACACCCAATTTTGAAAATGAATATCATAAAATTATAAGTGAAGGGATTTTACCAAATATGATGTGATAATCCCAATACATTTCCGATACATCGGAACTAGCAGGGATGTCCGCTTTGCTACCATTATGTTGATATTGATGATGTGATAATTAAAAAACAACAATGAAAAGATCCGTTGCAGCTTTATTTCGCGAAATTGGAAAATTTATAAAAGAAGATTTTCATTTGCTTTCGTATATCTATACATTAATATTTGTTGGTATATTTATTTTTTTAAATTACGAGTATGGTTTTTATCGAAATGTGATGAAAACGAGTTATACTGAAGGTAATTCAATGTTTTATTTTCCAGCTTTTTATATGTTTTTTTATTTCGGTGTAGCTATTCCAACATTGATTCTGCGTAAGGATTTTAAAACGTTGAAAAACAGTAAGTTTTATTTTAAATCCGTTTTTTTTATTCTCATATATGGCTTGTCAATAGGATTTTATGCGCATAAAAATTTAGAGATAGGAAGTCTTTTTCAAGAGGAGAATGCCTATATAATACGCATTTTATCGCAATTAAAAAGTTTGCTTTTTTACTTTGTGCCATTGTATATTCTTAAGCATGTTTACGATAAAAAAATTGAAGGAATATACGGCTTAACTCGCAAAACGAACCATTTAAAAGGATATTTTTCTCTTTTTTTATTTTTGCTTCCATTTGTAATTTTGATTTCGTATAGCCCCGATTTTCAACAGGCATATCCACAATTCAAACCTTGGTTTTATGATGGGATTTTTGGTCTCCCAACGTATTTATATTCGATTTTTTTTGAAATAACATACGCTCTTGATTTTGTAATGACTGAGTTGATGTTTCGTGGAGCACTGGTAATAGGAATGGCTGCATTGATGGGTCGTAAGGCAATATTGCCTATGGTGGCTGTGTATTGTGCCATACACTTTGGTAAACCATTGGGCGAAACTATATCGTCGGTATTTGGTGGATTTATTCTCGGTGCTTTGGCTTATCAAACTCGACACATTTGGGGTGGTGTTATTGTGCATATTCTTATTGCCTTATCTATGGAAGTGCTCGGAAATATTCACCATTATTCAAAATAGCTCCAGTTACCTTACATAAACCTCTTGGGCATGATTTTTGATAATTTATCTACTCAAAAAAAATGATATGAAACGAGCATTCTTTTTGTTTATTACAGTTTTTACGTTTACAATTATTGTAAATGCGTCGCATAAAGTATTTCTGATTCATGGATTTGCAGGTTTAGGCATAGAGCTTGAACAAATTAAATCAGCCATAACCATTCAAGGATACGAATGTGAAATATATCTCTACCCCAGTCTTACCGAAGATGTAGATGAAGTGAGTAAACATTTGATAGCCGAAATACAAAGCCAACACTACGATAGTGTTTCGTTTGTAACGCATTCGCTTGGAGCATTGGTTGTGAGGGCTTTATATGGAAATTTAAAGCCCGAAATGAAATTCCCATTTATCCACCGATTTGTTATGATTGCCTCGCCTAATCAAGGGTCGCCTATGGCCGACTTTTGGAATCAGTTTGGTTTTGTAAAATACATAGCTGGGCCAAATGTGGAGAACTTGACAACTGATGTCAAAACTGGAGCTCCAAAATATGCTGTGCCAACCTGCGAAATTGGTTTAATTGCTGGAGTTACTAACAAAAAAAGAGGATATAATATTTTACTTGTTGGCGACAATGATGGTTTAGTACCCAAAAAAAATGCTGCTTTAGGAAATGAAAAGGATGTGGTTTATGTGAAATCACCACATATTTCGTTGGTATTTAATAAAAAGACAATTAAGTATGTTGTTACATTTCTCCAAATGGGACATTTTTAATTTTATATTTGAGTTTGAAAAGATGTTTTTTATTAATCAAAATGAGTTAAAATGTTACAATTCGAACTAAAAACCTATTTTTTTCTACCAAACTATTTGATAAATTGAAAATTTGAAGTATCTTTGCATTCAAATTAAAAAACAACAATGATAACTCAAAGTGTTTATACAATTCTCGTGAACGTCGTGTTACTTTTGGTCAACTATCAGAAGTGAGATTGGTTACGTGGTATAAACTCTATGTATTATAAAAGCATAAAACCTTTCTCACATTAACTGAGAAAGGTTTTTTTATAGTTCCAACCCAAATAAATAGTAACGAATAAAGAATTATTATTAAAATAACTAACATTTTTACCCTTTTGGGGTTATAGATATATGAAAAACGAATTAAGAAGTAAATCAAGCACAGGTGGACGCCGAATGGCTGGAGCAAGAGCGCTGTGGAAAGCTAATGGAATGACAAATGAACAAATGGGTAAACCACTTATTGCCATAGTTAATTCATTCACTCAATTTGTACCCGGACATGTTCATTTACACGATATAGGTCAGAAAGTAAAAGCTGAAATTGAAAAACTCGGTTGTTTTGCTGCTGAATTTAACACTATTGCCATTGACGATGGTATAGCCATGGGACATGATGGAATGCTTTATTCATTGCCCTCGCGCGATTTGATTGCCGATAGCGTTGAATATATGGTGAATGCACACAAAGCCGATGCAATGATATGTATAAGTAATTGTGATAAAATTACTCCTGGCATGCTTATGGCTGCTATGCGATTAAATATCCCTGCCGTTTTTGTTTCGGGTGGACCTATGGAAGCTGGCGAATTGGATGGCAAAAAACTCGATTTAGTTGATGCCATGGTTCAAGCTGCTGATGATAATATTTCGGATGAACAAGTTCAGAAAGTGGAAGATGCTGCTTGTCCTACCTGTGGGTCTTGTTCAGGAATGTTCACTGCAAATTCTATGAACTGCCTGAACGAAGCTATAGGATTGGCACTTCCTGGTAATGGAACTATTGTAGCTACACATGCTAACAGAAGTAAATTATTTGTAGATGCGGCAAAATTAGTGGTTGAAATAGCATATAAATATTATAGAGATGGTGATGCATCTGTTTTACCTCGTTCTATTGCAACTCGCGAAGCATTCCTCAATGCAATGACATTGGATATTGCTATGGGAGGATCTACTAATACTGTTTTGCACATTTTGGGCATTGCACACGAAGCCGAAGTAGAACTTACTATGGACGATATGGATCAACTATCGCGTAAAACACCTTGTTTATGCAAAGTAGCTCCAAATTCACCAAAATATCATATCGAAGATGTAAATCGAGCTGGTGGTATTTTAGGTATTCTAGCTGAATTAAATAAAGGTGGCTTATTAAATCCAAATGTACATAGAGTAGATGGCTTAACCTTGGGTGAGGCAGTTGCAAAATACGATATTACTTCGAACGAACTATCTTCAGAAGTTGAGGCACTTTATAAAAGTGCTCCCGGATACAAGTTCAACTTGGTTATGGGTTCACAAAACTCTCAATATAAAGAACTTGATGCCGACAGAACCCATGGTTGTATACGAAGTGTAGAACAAGCTTATACAAAAGATGGTGGATTAGGCATTTTAAAGGGAAACATTGCACAAGATGGATGTGTTATAAAAACCGCCGGAGTTGATGAAAGTATTTGGAAATTCAGTGGACCAGCCAAAGTATTTACTTCGCAAGATACAGCTTGTACTGGAATTTTGAAAGGCGATGTGGTAGCAGGCGATGTGGTTGTTATCACACACGAAGGTCCAAAAGGTGGCCCGGGTATGCAGGAAATGCTTTATCCTACTTCATATATAAAATCGAAACATTTGGGAAAGGAATGTGCTTTAATAACCGATGGTCGTTTCTCAGGAGGAACATCTGGCTTATCAATCGGACATATTTCACCTGAAGCTGCTTCGGGTGGCAATATTGGATTATTGCAAGATGGTGATATTATTGAAATTGATATCCCAAACCGTTCAATTAATGTGAGATTATCCGATGAAGAATTAAATGCTCGTCGCGAAGCAGAATTGGCTCGTGGCAAAGATGCTTTTAAACCAAAAGATAGAAACCGAGTCGTAAGTAAAGCCCTCAGAGCTTATGCATCGATGGTAAGTTCTGCCGATAAAGGAGCTGTTAGGATGATAGATTAATTGCATTTACCATTTTTTATTTACTATTTACCATTTAAAATGAATACAGTCAGTTGTCTGTGGACTGCTGTCTGTTGACTGAGAAAATATGAAACTAACAGGAGCGCAAGCATTAATAGAATCGATGATGCACGAAGGTGTAGACACGATATTCGGGTATCCGGGTGGCGCAATTATGCCCACTTTCGATGCTCTTTACGATTACGATAAAAAAGTAAATCATATACTTACTCGTCATGAACAAGGCGCTACACATGCTGCACAAGGCTATGCACGTGTTTCGGGCAAAGTGGGCGTTTGTTTAGTTACATCGGGTCCAGCAGCAACTAATGCCATTACAGGTATTGCTGATGCCATGTTGGATAGCACACCTATGGTTGTTATTACCGGACAAGTTGGAGCAGCTTTATTAGGAACTGATGCTTTTCAGGAAATTGATGTCGTTGGTATTTCGCAACCAATTACCAAATGGGCGTATCAGATTCGTCGTGCCGAAGATATTGCTTGGGCTGTGGCTCGCGCATTTTACATTGCACGCAGTGGTCGTCCGGGGCCTGTAGTGTTGGATATTACAAAAAATGCTCAATTTCAGGAAATTGACTTCATATACGAACCTTGCACTTTTATTCGCAGTTATATTCCAACGCCCGAAATTAATCCTTCGCAAATTGAACTAGCTGCCGAAATTATCAATTCGGCTAAAAAACCATTTGCATTAGTTGGACAGGGAGTTGTATTGTCGAACGCAGAAGTTGAATTGAAAGAATTTTTGGAAAAAGCGGATATACCAGCTGCCTGGACTTTGCTTGGAGCATCGGCAATGGATACTGATTTTAGTCTGAATAAAGGCTTTTTAGGAATGCACGGAAATGTGGGTCCAAATATAATGACCAATCAATGCGATGTGTTAATTGCTATTGGAATGCGTTTCGATGACCGCGTAACTGGCGATTTAAATCATTATGCAAAGCAAGCAAAAATTGTACATTTAGATATTGACTCGGCCGAACTTAATAAAAATGTAAAAGCGGATGCGCCTGTTCATGGTTCAGCCAAAGACACTTTACCTGCCATTTCAGCATTGCTAAAGCCAGCAAAACATACAGATTGGATAGCCGAATTTAAACAACACGACGATCGCGAATTTGAAAAAGTAATTGATCGTGAAGTATATCCAACTTCGGGGGAGATTACTATGGGCGAAGTGATATATAAAATATCAGAAGCTACTGGTAACAAGGCAGTTGTTGTGACCGATGTAGGTCAACACCAAATGATGGCAACACGTTATTCTAAATTCTCGCAAACCCGTAGTTTAATAACATCGGGAGGTTTAGGCACCATGGGCTTTGGTATTCCAGCTGCAATGGGTGCAAAAATGGGTGCTCCTGAGCGTACAGTAATTATGTTTAGCGGTGATGGTGGATTCCAAATGACTATTCAGGAGTTGGGAACCATTATGCAGGAGCAAATTGGTGTTAAAATGATTATTCTGAACAATCACTTTTTAGGAATGGTTCGCCAATGGCAGGAAATGTTTTTCGAAGAACGTTATTCGTTTACCAAAATGCAAAATCCTGATTTTGTGGCTATTGCAAAGGCATATAAAATTGATGGTCAAAATGTAAGTGAACGCTCCGAATTGGATGCAGCCATTGCCGATATGCTGAAAGATGACAAGCCTTATCTGTTGGTTGTTGATGTAGAAATGAAAGGAATGGTTTATCCAATGATGCCTGCTGGTGCCGCTGTGGATAATATTTTGTTGGGGGAATAATATAAATTTGAAATCATGGAAAAAACATTATATACAATAACAGTTTTCTCAGAAAATACGGTTGGTTTGCTTGGTCAAATTACCATTATTTTTACTCGTAGAGCGTTGAATATCGAAACTTTATCAGTTTCGCCATCGGCTATCAAAGGAATTCACAAATTTACAATTACCTTATTCACTACACAAGATGTAGTTGAAAAGGTGGTGAAACAAATCGACAAACGAATTGATATTCTTAAATCGTATTACAATACCGACGATGATTTGGTTCATCAGGAAATTGCACTTTATAAAATTGCTACTGATAATCTATTGCAACAAGGTTCAATTGAAGAACTTATTCGCAAATATCATATTCGAGTATTAGAAATGAATGCCGATTTCGTAGTATTGCAAAAGGCTGGACATTATGCTGAAACACAGCAAATGTTTGAGGAATTGAGTGAAACGGTTGGTGTATTGCAGTTTATACGCTCAGGACGTGTAGCAATTACAAAATCGAAAGTGGAACGCTTAAGCGATATGCTCGAAGGAATAAAAAAATATCAAAATTAGAACAGTATTTATAATTTTTTCTATCCAAACAAGTTGTTAATTTACAATGATATAAGTATCTTTGCACCGCAAATAGAAAATATTATTGTTTTTGAACAAATAATAATTGGTGAATAAAATTTGATTTTGCAATTATCAGAATAGGTGTAAATTTTAAAATAATAATTAATAATTTAAAAAAAAGTCCTTTTGAATCTTGAATTTTAGATTTAAAGGCAACAAAAACAATGGCTAATTACTTTAATTCGCTTCCACATCGCCTGAGAGTTCAGGAATTGGGAAAATGTGATTTCATGCAAAGCAGCGAATTCGCTGATGGTGTTAACAAACTAAAAGGTAAAAAAATTGTTATCGTAGGATGTGGTGCTCAAGGTCTTGCACAGGGTCAAAATATGCGCGATAGCGGTTTGGATATTGCTTACGCATTGCGTAAAGTTGAAATTGATGAAAATCACATTTCATTTCAAAACGTAAACGAAAACAAATTCGAAGTTGGAACTTTCGAAGAAATAATACCTAAAGGTGACTTGGTATTGAATCTTACTCCTGATAAATACCATACTTCTGTTGTAAATCAGGTAATGCCTCTAATGAAGAAAGGTGCTTGTTTGTCTTATTCACACGGTTTTAACATCGTTGAAGAAGGAATTCAAATTCGTAAGGATTTAACTGTTATTATGGTTGCTCCTAAATCGCCTGCATCGGAAGTACGTGCCGAATACCTTCGTGGTTTTGGTGTACCTACTCTTATTGCAGTTCACTTGGATAATGACCCTAATGGCGATGGACTTGAAATAGCCAAAGCTTATTGCGTTGGAACAGGTGGTCACAAAGCAGGTGTATTGCTTTCATCGTTTGTTGCCGAAGTAAAATCGGACTTAATGGGCGAGCAAACTATTCTTTGCGGTTTGTTACAAACGGGTTCAATTCTTTCGTTCAACAAAATGGTTGAAAATGGAATTGATGCTGGTTATGCCTCAAAATTAGTTCAGTACGGTTGGGAAGTAATTACCGAAGCTTTGAAAATTGGTGGTATTACGCACATGATGGATCGTTTGTCGAACCCCGCTAAAGTGGAAGCATTTAATCTTGCTGAAGAGTTAAAACAAATTATGACTCCATTGTTCAACAAACACATGGATGATATTTTGTCTGGCGAATTTTCTCGCACTATGATGGAAGATTGGGCTGCCGGCGATAAAAACTTACTGGCTTGGCGTGCAGCTACGGGCGAAACTGCATTCGAAAAAACTCCTGCTGGTAATGTAGAAATTAGCGAACAAGAATACT
>CAIWIS010000777.1 GCA_903912795.1 uncultured Bacteroidales bacterium | reverse complement strand
TTTTAAATTTAAAAAAATATCATTATGATAGCTAATATACTACATATTTGTTATTATTGATATATTAAATATTTATTTTGTTCGTAATAATGCATTTTAGATATTATTTTGTAACTTTGGGCTCGTTATAAAACAATAAAACTAAAAGGTAAATTATTATGAAAGTAGAACAAGTTCTCGACAATTTAAAGAGACGATTTCCAAATGAACCTGAGTATCTTCAGGCAGTAGAAGAAGTGTTGCATTCTATAGAAGAGGAGTACAATGCACACCCCGAATTTGAAAAACAAAATTTAATTGAACGTCTTTGTATTCCCGAACGTATTTTCTCATTTAGAATTACCTGGGTGGATGACAAAGGTAATGTTCAGACAAACATGGCTTATCGAATTCAGCACAATAACGCTATTGGACCTTATAAAGGTGGAATGCGCTTCCATGCTTCAGTTTGTCCTTCAATTCTCAAATTCCTTGCATTCGAACAAACATTTAAAAATGCGCTTACAACACTTCCAATGGGAGGTGCCAAAGGTGGTTCGGATTTTAATCCAAAGGGAAAATCAAATGCTGAAGTTATGCGCTTTTGTCAGGCATTTATGCTGGAGTTGTGGCATCATATTGGCCCTAACACCGATGTGCCTGCAGGCGATATTGGTGTTGGTGGACGCGAAGTGGCGTATATGTATGGTATGTACAGAAAATTAGCTCGCGAAAACACGGGTACTTTTACAGGTAAAGGTTTGGAATTTGGTGGCTCACTTATTCGTCCCGAAGCTACTGGATACGGAAATCTGTATTTCTTAATGAACATGCTTAAACGCAAAGGTATTACCGACTTAAAAGGTCAAGTAGTATCCATTTCAGGTTCAGGTAATGTGGCGACTTATACGGCCGAAAAAGTGTTGGAATTGGGTGGTAAGGTAATTACACTTTCGGATAGCAATGGTTATATTTACGACGAAAATGGTATTGACAGCGAAAAATTGGCTTATATTTTCGAATTGAAAAATGTATATCGCGGACGTATCAAAGAGTATGCTGATAAATACAATTGTAAATACGTAGAAGGTGGTAGACCATGGGCAGAAAAATGTACAATTGCACTTCCATCGGCTACTCAAAATGAGTTGAACGGTGATGATGCTGCAACGCTTGTTGCAAACGGCTGTATTGCTGTATCGGAAGGTGCTAACATGCCATCAACTCCAGAAGCAGTAGAGGTTTTCTTGAAAAATAAAATTATGTACGGCCCTGGCAAAGCTGCAAATGCAGGTGGCGTATCAGTTTCGGGCTTAGAAATGACTCAAAACTCTATGCGTATTAGTTGGTCGAAAGATGAAGTTGATGAAAAACTCAAAGGCATTATGGCAAGTATCCACGAGTCGTGTGTGAAATATGGAACCGAAGCTGATGGTTTTGTTAACTACGTAAAAGGCGCTAACGTAGCTGGATTTATGAAAGTTGCAAAAGCAATGATGGCGCAGGGTGTGTTGTAAATCTATTTGATTGGAATAAGAAAATGCTCGTAGATTACTATGAGCATTTTCTTTTGGGTACAGTATGTGTTGGTGGCGTTAGTCAAAATTAGTATAGGCCGTTTCACCATGATGTGTTTCATCTAAACCTATAGCTTCATGCTTATCATCGGCTCTTACTCCCACAATCTTATTTGATAACTTAAACAAAAGATAAGTTCCCACACCAGAGAAAACAATTGCCACTCCAGCTGCTATCAATTGAATTTTCAACTGCTCAAAATTACCATATAACGCACCGTTGTATTGACTTTGTATAAGCGGCGACGCAAAAACACCCGTCAGCACAACACCTAAAATACCGCCAATTCCGTGAACGCCAAATGCATCCAACGAATCATCGTACCCTAATCGCGGCTTCATATAGGCTACCATAATAAAACAAATTACTGATGCAACAATGCCAATTATCATAGCACTTTGAACAGTTACAAAACCTGCTGCTCCGGTTATAGTTGCTAAACCGGCAATTGCCCCCGTACAAATACCTACTACAGTTGGTCGGCGATCCAAATACCATTCAAGCGCAGCCCAAGTCATTGCTGCTACTGCAGCCGAAATGTGTGTTACAATAAGTGCATTTCCGGCCAGGCCATCGGCTGCCAAGCCACTTCCGCCATTAAATCCAAACCAACCTACCCAAAGCATTCCAGTTCCTATTGCAACTTGTGGAATATTGTGTGGAGGTAGCGCATGTCCTTTATAATCACGACGTTTACCAAGCATTAACGCTGTAACAATGGCAGCTACACCAGCACTAATATGTACAACTATTCCTCCGGCAAAATCAAGTGCTCCCATTTTGTATAACCAGCCATCGGCCGAC
>CAIWIS010000776.1 GCA_903912795.1 uncultured Bacteroidales bacterium | reverse complement strand
GCCACAGCTAGTGCCACAGCTATAGGCTCCGTGCATCCAACTGCAGGTGTTACTTCGTGTTTAATAAGTTCCAGAATCTGGTGGCGTTCAGTGTTTGAAATTAGTTGAGGCATGTGCTTTTTGTATATTTATCCACAAAAATACACATTTCCGACAAGCTATCAAAATACCAACAATAAGGTATTGTATATCAGCAATAAAATATCGACCTTTGCAATAAAAAAAACGATATGCAACACAAATTTACGGCACGTACACGCATGTTCGACATGATAAACAACGATTCGTCGTTACTATCGTCCATAAGCAGGTTTGGCATTTCGCTCGGATTGGGCGATAAAACGGTGCAAGAAGCTTGTAAAGCAAATAATATTGACTGTTTTACGTTTTTGGCCGTCATGAATTTTTTGGCCGAAGAAAATGTTGAGATTAATGATGTTGTTGATCAGCTATCTATCGAAACTGTAATAAGTTATCTAAAAAATGCACATGTTTATTTTTTGAGTTTCAAACTGCCCATTTTGCGCGAGAGATTAAATGAAGCTGTGCTTGAAAACGAACAATTGCATGCTTACAAAATAGTGCTTTTGCAGTTTTTCGACGAATATGTGGAGGAAGTAAAAAAACACATCGAATACGAAGACAAAACCGTTTTTCCGTATGTAATAAAACTCCTTAATGGCTCTAAAACAGGCTCATATCGTATTGCTGATTTCGAAGACCATCACACGGATGTTGACTCAAAAATTGCCGAATTAAAAAACATACTTATAAAATACCATCCGGCCGAAATGGTCAATTATAAATTGAATGATGTATTGGTTGAATTGCTCTGGTGCGAAAAAGACCTTGCTGCTCATAATATGGTTGAAGATTTCTTTTTTGTTCCTGTAGTAGAAGCTATTGAAAACAAACGTTTTAACATCACAAAATCATGACGGATGTAATTATAAAAATTGCCATTGCCGAACCGTCAGCCATAATCCGAGCTGGAATATCGAGCCTGCTGAAACGCATTCAGGGCTACCATGTTCATTCGTTCGAAGTGAATTCCATTGAACTATTAGCCAATAATATACGTACTCAAAAACCCGATATTGTGATTATAAATCCAACGTATTGGGGTTTAATCGACATTGAAAAACTGAAGACCGAAAACAGTCAAAACCAAATTCGGTTTGTGGCGTTGGTAAGCGGCATGATCGACGAAAAAGCACTTGAGAAATACGATAATTCCATTAATCTATACGACGATACAGATACAATTAAACAGAAACTTGACCAAATTTTTGAGATTACAAATACGGAACAAGAAGAATCGCAAGTACTTAGTGTGCGCGAAAAAGAAATAATTGTAGGCGTTGTAAAAGGTTATACAAACAAAGAAATTGCAACGAATCTATTTTTATCGGCTCACACCGTAATTACACACCGACGAAATATTGCCCGAAAACTCGAAATTCACAGTACGGCTGGCCTAACCATTTATGCCATTGTAAATAAACTTGTGGAACTGAACGATATTAAACAGCGCTAAAAACACATTAGTTAAAAACTTACCCGTATACTGGCGCGTAATCCCCAGCGCTGAACTCCAGGTTGGTTGAGGTTGGTGAGGCGCCATACAGATTGTAGGGTGAACAACCGTAGGATATTGCTTACGCCCACTCCCACTTCCATATAAGGTGTATTGGTAGTATAAATAGTGGTTGGTATGTCCAGAATTTGCGAATGTTTATTACTCAATGTGCCATAGAATAGTTTAAAACTCATCAGCTCGCGCAAATTGAGATGTTTAATAAGTGGTATATTGTTCAAAACCAAACCATTGAAATTTAATTCGTTGTGCATGGACACATATTTATCGGCAGCAAATTCCATGTAATTCATACAAGTAAACTGATAACGTTTGTAGCCATCGGTTTCGGAGCCAGCAGGTGTTTCGAGCAGCAT
>CAIWIS010000775.1 GCA_903912795.1 uncultured Bacteroidales bacterium | reverse complement strand
GTGAGGTTTAGCAATTGCTTTGAAAAATTCATTTTTTATCGCAACTTATTTCGATTGAAATGTGGACCAGCAATCTTGGCAAAAAACACACATGAAATACCGGCAATAAATCCACCTGCTAAGTAAGCGAGCGACAAACCACCACCCGAATCGGCTAGCCAACCACCTGATATTAAGCCAAGTCCAATGCCAATATCCCAGCTAGTCATATAGGTGGAACTTGCAGTGGCTCTGCGGTTGTTTGGTGCAAGATTCACAAAAAGTGTGTTGTAAGCAGGGAAAATCAAGCCATATCCTACACCCATAAGTAGCGATACAACGTAGAACATAATTAATACAATATGGTTATTATCAATTAATTTTAATGCTGCAAGCATTAAAAACGAAAGTAAACTGAGTGCAGTGCCCCATGTAATTACAGGAACTAATTTACCTTGATCAACCAAACGACCACTAAAGAATCGCGAAATAGTTAAACCCACAGCCATAAACGAAAAAAACAGGCCAATACCACTCTTTATTCCTATTTCGCGACCGTACAAAGCAATGTAGGTTACAATCATACCATAAGGAATACCCATAAGTAACAGTGCAAAACCTGCATTAAAACCTTTGAAGAGAAAAAACCGATCCCAAGCTATAGGCTGCGAAGTTTTTGACGATTTATTTTCGGCTTTAATCATCGAAGCAAAAATAAAACCAACCAAACCACTACCAATAGCTGTGTAAAAAATCACGTCATAACTGTAATAATCATGCAGGTAAAGTCCTGTCATTGGACCTATGGCCATGGCAATGGTATTAGCAACGCCAAAAAAACCAAGTCCTTCGCCACGTCGTTCGGCAGGTGTAACGTCTACAATTAGACTATTGCCAGCTGTGGTTACGAAACCAAAAGTAAAACCGTGTAAAATTCTGAAAAATAAAAATAAACCAATAGAATTAGCAATTGGATAACCTACAAATGTAACTACAAAAAGTAAAAATGCGACTAAATAAATGGGTTTACGATACACCATATCCAGCACAAAACCCGCAAAAGGCCGTATTAGCAGCGCAGCAATGGTATAACTAGCTAATAAAATGCCGATAAGCGATTTGGATGCCGCATGTTCGTCAATTAAATAGAGCGGAAATATAGGAACAAGTAGATAGAAGGCAAAAAACAACAGAAAGTTGCCAATACAGGCTGCTATAAAGCTTTTAGTCCAAAGTTTATTGTTAATTTCCATTCCATTATTTTTTTACAAAATTAAAAACCATTCCTGCCAAAACAAGAATGGTTTTTTGATAATTGTATATTTTTGACGTTGATTAATACGGAAAATCAGTTGTCGATTAGTTTTTAATCAATTTCTTTGAAACATTACCTTTGCCAGTATTAATCGATAACATATAAGTGCCTTTTTTCAAAGCAGCTATATTCAATTTTTGCTGATTACTACTGAAAATTCTTTTGCCTTCCAATGTAAATACATCAACTGATTGAATATCTGGTCCATTTACGTAAACACTCGAAATGGCTGGGTTTGGATAAATGGAGTAAAGTGTGGAAAGTTCAATATTATCAATGCCTGTGTTGACTGGTTGCCACTTAATTGAAACGCCAGTAATTGGGCTAACATTTGTTGGATTTAGAGTTACAGCAGTTGGACCTTTAGTAAATGTAGTTGTTATATACTTACTATTTGTTCCATAAGATTCAGATGACATTTCAATACTTACTGTATAAGTTCCATCAGCAACTATAGCACTATTTGCTTGATCTTTGCCATTCCATGTAGATACATTATTTACCATCGCTGAAGATTTTGTTGCTCCTGTCGTTGCATTAACTTTGTTTCTTCCACTTTCTGAATTCCAATGAGCTAAATCATTATAATAACTAGCATTATTACCAAACATTGTAATTGTTCTTAAAAAAGTACCCGTTGTGCCTTTTATCCAAACTGCATAATAATATGGACTTGTGTAAGTTACATTAGCTGTTACTGTCAAACTGCCATCAGTAGATACTTGTGGTGAGTTTGTTTGTGCTGAAAGAAGTACAGAATAAAATAAGAAAAATGAAGATATTAAAAGATTTTTCACAAAAATATAATTTTAAAAATTTATTGAATAAGCTTGATTTTTTGATTTAAAATGCAAATATAGAATTTATTTTCAATGTTTTCAATTGTTTTGAAAAATAGATATCAGAAAATTACAGTTTTAACAGAATTGTAATAAATATAATTTGGTTTCAATTGTTAATCTTTTACGCACCGTACCGATAAACCATAAGTCTGGTTGTAGTAATTTTCACCAACTATTGCTCCATAATTATTCAAACTTCTAAAGCCCGCATTATTGCCTTTAATTTCGTTTGGAATCCACCAGGCACAATATACACCCACACTACTAAACTGTCCGTAATCGGCTCTTAATCCACATGGTAAGGCGGCCAAACCGGAAGTGTTATTAACATTCATATATGTTTCGAGGTCGAGTGCCCCTGTTGCACCTAAAAACTGTGATTCAGCCCAATCTGTTTTTGTTGCCATTGCTTGCGCTACTGATTTGGCTACTCCTTTGTTATTATTAATGTAAGTTATCAGTGATACCCAATCGGCTGTAGTAGCCACATGCCAACCCTCGGGTGCTATGTTTCTGGTATCCTTTACAGCGTAATAATTGTACAAACGACCGTATTTTCGAATGGAATTTGCTTCTGTGTTATTATTGTAAGTACATTGCGCAGCAGTTTTAAGTTTTGTCCATTTTGTGTTATCAGTTACATTTGGAATAATTTCACCGTTTCTGAATTTTGTAACACGCAGGTTTTCAACCATCCATGTTTGTGCACCTACAATAATAGTGTGATATTCGTTACCTTCAATATCGGTAACTTTTCCGTAACTTAATTCAGTATTTAATGTCGACAAAAGTGAGCCAGTTTCGTTAGGAGTGGTTAATAGAATTGTTTTACCGTATTCAGTACCTTCGGCAGTTACTGCATACGCACGTACATGGTAGGTTATGTCAGGCATTAAGTCGGTTAGTTTGCAAGTAAAACTTCCAGCGTTTTTTAATGATGATGCTGCATTACCATTTATAGTAGGGTCAGGAGTATTTGACCAACATATACCACAATCAATTACTTGAGAACTTGCAGCAGAAAGTACTGAACCACTACACTTTGCTGAAGTGGTGGTTACCTCGGTCAATTCGCCGGTAGTTGCAACTGACGATACATCAACTGTTGAATTACAGGATGTTTGTATATATAAAATAGCCATTAACAGCACAAACGGTATTGAAATAAATTTTTTCATGATTTTTAGAACCGTTTTGTTAAGTTGATAAATACTCTTTCGGAGAGATGACTGTTATCCAACGTAGTTTCAAAATCGGCCGAGAGCATCAATTTCTTATTTAATCGCCACGAAAAACTTAAATTGGCAATATCTTGCGCAAAAATCAAATCTTTGCGGTATTCAATTTCGGTATTCAGTTTTCCATCCATAAAATCTTTAGATAAGCTTCCACCCACAATATAGCCGAAAAGATTAGATGTTTTGAGTGCAGTGCCAGTTAAGAAAAGTGAGACATCGACCCAAGGTATTTTTGAAACCGACAGGTAACTTGAGGCATGCATCGATTCGTGCGAAGTGGGCGTATTCAATCGATATCCGGCAGTTCCTCCCCAGCTTAAAAACTTGAATGGGCGGTAGTTAAACCGAAATCGGAGTCCCTGACGCATTTCTTTTTCGAGCAAACTATCGATACGGCTTTTGTAGGTTTCAAAATAGTAAACATTACGTCGTGCATCAAACGACATTGCCATTGAAAGATTTTGAAATGGACGATAATTTAATGATAAATAAATACTTGTTAAATCAAAATCGTTAATCGGCACATTGTTTTCGATGGCATATAAATCAATTTCGGCAGAACC
>CAIWIS010000774.1 GCA_903912795.1 uncultured Bacteroidales bacterium | reverse complement strand
CTTTTAAGTGCAATATACTTACTATTTAGTGCATTTACCGTAAGGGTTGATAGTGCAAAATAAGACATAAAAATCCCCCAGCTAGCAAAATGCAACTGGGGGATAATTAACTCTTAGTGATATTAATGAAAGTTCTGAATAGTTTGCAATATTTCTATTTTAATTCTCTACCTCTTATTTCATTTACAGCTTCTACCATTGCCATAAACCCATCAACTGGAATATAATCAGGTATTGAATTGCCCGAACCTATTCCATATCCATTTGCTGTAGCTCTAAATTTCGTTCCATTTTCAACAACTTTTCTAAAGATTTCTTCCGGCGTATCCAGAATAAGTACATTCAAATCAATACCTCCAAATAATCCTATCCGTGAACTATATTTTTCAATCCATTCGTTGTAGGGTGCAATTTCATCTTCATTAGAATGTTTTGCGTCAATACCAGCATCAATTAGGTCGTCCATAATGCTGAAAATCTTTCCACAGCTATGAAGTAAAAATTTTTTGTTAGCTGAATGCACTATAGAAATAACCCGTTTATATTGTGGAATAATATGTTGACGTATGACATCAGGATCAAGCAAGGTATTTGAACGGAAACCAAGATCATCACCCATGCGAAAGAAAACAAAAATGTCTGAATAACGACGCACCATTTCTGACCACAATTGCGCATAAAGATCGCCTATACGGACAAATAAATCGGCAAATAATTCAGGATCCATACACTGCATCAAACATAGATACTCATATCCTACAAGATCCTGTGCTGCCTCAAAAATACCGTAGCCACAACCGCCATACGCTTTCATACCCGGAGGTAAATTCCGTCGGATAGCCTCGAGTCGCGGGGTGTATTTCTCCCAGTACATTCGAGGAATTTCATTCCAGGGGAATCGTTCAAAATCTTTGCGGGTCTGAATGGGTCCAATACCTCCTTTTATAGCTCCATGACCTGGAAATATTGGACAAATCAATGCTTCATACGATACTCCATCGAACGTCATATCCTTCCAGAAATTAATCACAGTCCGAAAATAATCATCTAGTTCCGTCAAAGCGACATCCTCAATAATCAGTTTTTGTCCAATAGCCTTACTAATAAAAGGCTCATCAATATTGTGCTCATAAAGCGGCAATCGGGTTGGACGCTCGTTATTTAATACCTGTAAAAGATTATTATAATCCGGTTGAAATAGTGTTTTGTACATCGGAATCATTTTTTATTTGAATTCATGTTGAAATTTTCATACAATATAAGTCTCATTACTAATAGAATAGTGAACTAATACCTTCATGAAAAATTCAGAAATCAAGCTTTATTTACTTTAAAAGGCTCGTTGTTGAAATAAATTACCGAATTATTGATTGTTTCGTTCGGACCTTCTGGTGGTCCCGAAGCTAATGCCAACGAAATCTCATTATCCAATTTTACACACTCTATAAGTGGTGTAATGTAACTTTTCTTATTAGTTGTTTTCATAATAACAGACCTTTTTAATTAGTTAATTATTAGTTTTTTAGTGGATATTCTTTCAGCCACATTCAAAGTCACAAAATACACTCCTGCTTTAAGCACCTTATTAATTGTGGTGGTAGTGCCAGTTGAATTCATATCAATTAGTTTTTGACCAATAGCATTACATACAACTATCTTACAGTTTGTGCCAATACAACCCGAAACATTAATTTGTTTATTAGCATCTACAAATACATTCATATTCACCTTATCGTCCAAATTATCAACTGCATTAACCGATGAACTTGTACGGAAGATAACACTAAAGCGGTCACCAACAGTTGTAACCGGAATAAATGAATACACGGTGTTGCCATCAGTTAAGTCCGTTTCTATACGTGTTGCTTTGTCAATCAAAATTACTTTTACATCCGTTGGCAAGTTGGTTATTTCGTTTGCTTTAATAATGAATGAGTTAGCATTACCTGGAATAAATCCTAAACTAATTTCCTGATTCAAAGGTAAATTTTTCATACCATTCATCACCAACTTTTCATCCTCAACGGTAGTGAAAATTTGAACTTCGGAACTTGCTTCCGCAAATTTTGGAGAATCAAAAGCATCATAGCCATCGGCTGCATTTTGATCAAACAAGAGTAATGTTTCGTCCGTTCTTACTCCATTCGAAACTTCCAATCGTACCCTTTGACGATCGTTATTTTTCATTGCAGGCACTTTCATTGGATTCGATGATTGGTGCGAAAGAGTCAATTTACTATCCAAATTTAATGTGCCAGCAGCTTTGGCTCTAATCCAAAATGCCTGCATAGGAGGAATAATGTTTGTAGTACCTGCCGGAGAGAATTCATCAGTACTTGAATTGTAGGTTTTAAATGACCATGCAGCATTACCACCACTATTTACATCGCCCGTATTTGTACGATAATAAATTGATGGTTCAATAAGCGCTGCATTGGTTACATCATCAACAAATGCTTTTGTCCATGTTAAATGCGATGGATATGGATTGCCAATAAGGTTAAAGCCTTTTGAAGCAGCTCCAGCCCAGGTTAAAGTAACAGGCACTGTGCCGGCATTGAATTTTCCGGTAGTTGATACGGAAGT
>CAIWIS010000773.1 GCA_903912795.1 uncultured Bacteroidales bacterium | reverse complement strand
TAGGGTCTGCTGAAAAACTCAGCCAACGTTAAGATATATAATTTGACGAGAATCGTCTGTTTTTTTAACAATTGCTATCTGTTTCAAAACAAACGATAGATTTTGAAATACCGTTTTCAGCAAGCGTGCTGAAAAACTCAGCCAAAAGTTGACTATTTGGCGCAGGAGTTTTACTCCCGCCAATTTGACTAAGTTCAGCACCAAAATGATGCTTGCAATCCAACTTTCGCTTGTTCCTTTGAGTCTTGCTTTGATACGATTCAGGCCGTATCCTGTTTTGGCTTGACCGAACTTGCCTTCTATTGGGTTTCGCTCTCCTGGACTTACGTGAATTGACAGTGCCGAGGGTCTTCCAAGTGGTTTTGCTAAAAGTTTTATTCCTAGTTCTTTTAGTGCAGCTCGATTGGCTCGGGTACAATAGATTTGGTCTGCAAGCACCTCCCGAGGATAACAGCCGAAGCGTTTTCGATATTTCTCAATGTAACTCAGCATGTGACTACCTTCGTTAAAGGCATCCCATGAGAGTTCGTCCAAAAAAGAGATTCCGTTGATGATGGAGACGTGTATTTTGGAACCAAATTCTACTTTTGCCTGTGCTTTACCTCGTACAATAGGGCGCACATGAGGCTGGTGTATGCTTACAATGCGATGTTCCACAATATGCGTATTGGTATCAAACATTTGCTTTTGTTGATCGTAGAGAGTTTGTACTACAAAAAGATATTTCTGTTGGCTTGGATTTAATGGAAAACTCAGATTGTTGGTTTGATAAACATCTAAAAGTTCATTAACAATGGAAATGTCCCTGCGAACTAAATTTAGCTGACAGCGGTTGGCTTTACGAATAACTTTTCGACTCTTGTTTTTCTTTTGAGCTGTTTGAAGATACTTTTTACGAGCAACTTCCCGATAAGTCCTTGGCTTAACCTGATGCAACTCTTTCGTGTAGAGGTGGTCAATGAGTTCTTCCAGCTTTTCTCGGGAATCGTTTAGTAGGTTCAAGTCGGTTGGATAGGCAATGTCCTGTGGACAAGCTGTTGCATCAAATATCACACGACCCTTATGCTCGGGCTCATCTGGCGTTTGCTGTTGGTTATCGGATTGTTCATCCTGTTCTTCTGAAACAACTACTGGCTGGGGAGTGCTACGGGTACTTTCAATTTTGGTTTTGATAGCCACTATCTTTTCGTTGATAGCATTCAAGTTTTCCATACCAAGACGCTTGCGGAACTCAACAAAAAGGGATGCATCAAAGGGTTTTTCGGAGGTAAAACTTGGATAGCCCAGAAAGTATTGCATGTAAATATTTTCTGAAATCTGATCAACTGTTTCACGGTCATCAAGATTGCACATATGTTTTATAATAAGTGAACCAATGACAATACGTGGATTTAGTGCAGGTCGGCCTGTTTGCCCCTTAGGGACAAATTTGAAATACATATTGCAAATTTCATCCCATGGAATAAGATGAGCCAGTACAACCCAACGGTTTGATGGACTTAATTTTTGGTCGAAAGGTGATTCAAATCCAGCCAATACTAATTGGTTTGGACTTACATATTCAGGGGCTTGTGCACGCCTTTTATGGAATGATGTCATATTTCCTTGCATTTAGTTGCACAAAAATAAAGATAAAATATTGATTAACAAATAGTTTGCTGTTTTTCAGCAGACCCTAACTATATCAAAAAAAAGAGAATTATGCTCCGCGAAATACGCAAACAATATGAAATAGCTAGTCTGAACGAAGGTGACGCCGACTTATCGGCTATGGCGCAGTTCGGCAAATGGCTCAAAGAGGCCATTGCAAGCACTGAAGCCGAACCAACCGCCATGGTAATATCTACCGTCGACGAAAACCTGCAACCGCACTCGCGCGTGGTTTTACTGAAAGAGTTTGACGAACATGAGTTGGTGTTTTTTACGAATTACGAAAGCAACAAAGGGCAACAATTGGCCAGAAACAATCGGGTGGCTGTGCTATTTTTGTGGGAAACGTTGGAGCGGCAAGTGCGCATTACGGGAAAAGCTTTCAAAGTGAGTGCTGATGTGTCGGTGGATTATTTCAATTCCCGACCGCTCGACAG
>CAIWIS010000772.1 GCA_903912795.1 uncultured Bacteroidales bacterium | reverse complement strand
ATTATAATAAAGTGCAAATATATAAAATATTATAATTATACTGACAATAATTTGATGTTTTTTTACGAAAGAATGTCTGATGATTTAAGATTTTCGGGCATTCTTTTTTTTGTTTTAATGCCTTATAAAACAATTATCATTTCCAATCCATATTTATAGGCTCTATCAAAAAAGATAAAATATTAGAAAATTACAAACAACACGTGATATATCAATTATTATATATACTTTTGTATTGAAATATCAAATGTTATGAAATCGAAAGGAACAAGTTTTACTCAAAAGCAACAGAAAATTCTTGCCACACTTGGTGAGAATATTAAATTAGCCCGTTTGCGGCGGAAGTTATCCATTCGTTCGATGGCAGAACGAGCAGGGATTGCGACATCTACCTTAGGCAATATCGAGGAAGGTTCACCATCCGTTTCGTTAGGTAATTATTTGCAGGTATTATCAATTTTACGCCTCGAAGACGATTTGTTGTTGCTGGCTGATAAAGACCCGATAGGCCGACAAATACAGGATGCCGGATTGATAGTAAAGAAAAGAGCACCGAAAACAAAAAAGTTGGATTCGGTTATTGAACCAATTATTGATAAAGGAAATTCAGAAAGTCCTGAATTTGAATAATCCACTATAATGCAAACTAAAGAAAAGGAAATTCTTGTATACGCGGATTGGTATATGTTCGCTTCGCCCAAACTCGTAGGATGCATCTATTTTGCTTCGCTTCGGGGCAAAGGGGTTTATTCTTTTGAGTACGACAAGGAATGGTTAAAAAGCGGCATAGCAATAGATCCTGAATTACCTCTTTTTGCGGGAAAACACTATGCGTCTGCGAATGAAAACTTTGGTATTTTTAAAGATGCATCTCCTGATAGATGGGGTCAATTATTGATGAAACGCAGGGAAATTCTTTTGTCGAGAATTGAGAAGAGAACTCCGCGAAGTTTAATTGGCATTGATTTTCTGTTGGGCGTACACGATAGTCATCGAATGGGTGGTTTACGATTCAAGGAGGGTGAGCAGGGCGATTTTTTAAGTAACGACCAGCGATTAGCAGCTCCTCCGTGGACTTCGCTTCGGGATCTTGAATATGCCGTAGAACAGTATGAGAAAAATACTGATGAATTGGATGAGGCTTCTTTGAAATGGATAAATCAATTGATTGCACCCGGATCATCGTTAGGTGGTGCTCGTCCTAAAGCAGATGTTGTGGATACAAATGGGAAACAATGGATAGCCAAATTTCCGAGCAAAAATGATGATACTGATATTGGATTGTGGGAAATGATTGTTAATGATTTGGCCATCCAAGCAAAAATTACTGTTCCAAATGCATCAGTAAAGAAGCTTGCATCTAATAATCACACCTACTTATCGCAGCGATTCGACAGGACAAATGATAATAAACGTATTCATTTTGCTTCAGCTATGACGCTGCTTCAACGAACAGATGGAGATGATGCAGATAGTGGTGTAAGTTATTTTGATTTAGTTGGGTTTATAAAATCTGAATGTACAGATGTAACTGCAAACCTCGAGGAGCTTTTCCGACGTGTGCTTTTTTCTGTTTGCGTTTCCAACACGGATGACCATTTGCGAAATCACGGATTTCTTTTCACGGTAGCAGGTTGGACTTTGTCGCCGGCTTATGACATGAATGCAAACGAAACAGGAACTGGATTGAAGCTAAATATAGATGAAGAAGATAATTCGTTGGATATTGAATTGGTATTAAAAACCGCTCCTTACTATTTACTTTCCGAAAAACGTGCAATCGAAATAAAGGACGAAGTGATAAATGCTGTTTCGAACTGGCAAAAAATAGCTGCGAAATACAAAGTTTCCAACTCAGAAATAGATAGTAAAGCAAGGGCTT
>CAIWIS010000771.1 GCA_903912795.1 uncultured Bacteroidales bacterium | reverse complement strand
TTTCCAAGTAATATACCACAAATTATCAATATACTAATTCTTCGTTTCTATTTGTAGAGTTATTTTCAAACCAATTGGTGTATAATTCGCCAGTACTTTCGGCCCATTTTATGAAATTATTATAAGCTTTGTTTATTGGCGTTTTTTCAATTGGATAATCAAAGCCCTGTATAATATTTACACCCCAAGGTAAATTATTAGCTGTACGGTAATATAATAACTTAGAAGCATTTGATCTGTCATCATTGGTATTAAACAGAGAGTAATCAACCAGTGAAGTTGGAGCAAAATCGGCTAGATGTATTTCGCGGCCACGTTTATCTTTAACAGTATTTGAAACAATATAAAAATTAAATTTATTTGCACTAAAATCCTTAAGAAGCATGGCTTTATCCATTTTCAAAGCTATTGAAATTGTATCGTAGTTAACTTTTGGTGCCGATTTTTCAACATTAACACCTATACCACCTCCAGGACGTTTCATAACTGAAAAGAAGTCATCGAAAACAATACAGTTAGCATAAGTTTGTTCGGACTCTAAACCATTAGCACTAAAATTAAATACGTTTGATTCACCTTTAATTCTTGTTCCAGTAACACTTTTAATAAAATCAGGCGAAATATTATCCAACTGAAAACCAAATGCATTATTGAATGAAGCTCCTGAGGCTCTCAAAACAAATTTAGCTAACACTTCAACCACTTCATTCGATGCATTGGTTACTCTATTAATGTTGTAATTAACTACAATATCATTGAAATCGTAATCTCCTTTTCCTGGCCAACTATCTTCGAAAGCCAATGTTCCAAACACTTTATCATTAGGATAATAGTTGTTGAAAGCACGGGTTATATCATTCGGAAAATGATCATTTTCATCAGCAACTCCGTCATTATCTGCATCTTTAACAAGCGATTTAGGCAAACAATTGTTTGCTGGATCAGACCAATACTCCCCAGGAATAATAATTTTATCGGCTATTGCTCTATTATTTCCACCTGTACCCACAAAACTTATTAATATTTTATACGCATTGGTTGAATTAATTATTGCTTGAGGAATAGGTATTGTTAAATTACTGACAGTAGTAAGAAATAACGAACCATTTTTTGGAAAATTAAAAGTATAGAAAGTTTCTAAAGCTCCTTCTTTATAAATTGATACAACACTTTCGTCATACGGAATATAGGACACCACAACTTGTTTTGTAGTACCTGTTGTGTTTTCAAGTTTAACAGAAAGTGTTATATTGCCAGCACCCATTTTCATCCAAGGAGTTTTGATCCATGAACTATTTAAGGCTGGGTTTGACATTGAATTACTGAGTGTTGACCAAAAGCCATTAATTACGTGTGTATCACGCCTTGTGTAACTTACAGCTCCAAACCCCCAGCAATTTCCTTGTTCAATGGCTCTGTTTCCTGATTCGCAATCTAATTCTAATTGTTGCGCCTCAGTAGCAATTGATAACGCTAAAAAAGCGATTATAAGAATACTTGTTTTTTTTAATAATGTTTTCATCTGTTTATTTATTATTAGTCAGTTACTACAGGAATGAAAGAAAACGAAACAGAATTATCAATAATTTTGGCATCCAACAAAATTGAACCAAAAGTTAGTTGAATATCTTTTATAGTTGAAGGAACAATGATTTTCATCTCATTATTTTCATTGATAGCGTGAAAACCACTATAATAAACCTCCTTGTTATTTCTGACAGTTAATAATGATTTTGTTACTGACACGTCCTTCAAAACGGGTAAACCCGTAATTTTCACTTCGATAGTTTTTGAGGTATTCCATTTAAAATCTGGTGATACTTTTAACTCGTCCATTGATTTAGCTCCTTTTGTTGGAACTGTGTTAAGATCGAAGTCATCCATACAGCTAGAAAATAAAAGTAAAATTGCCATAAAGGCTAAATAAATTAGTTTTTTCATTTTTCTTATTTTATTTTGTTCTTATATAATTTTCTTTCAAGAATATCATTTTTGATATAAAATATAATTCAATATCAATGCCAAAACAATATAATCTTGATTATCACACATATACAAATAATAAAAGAAGCTTAAAAATGCTCGATTTCAAAGAAATACTTCGATATCGAATATTTCAATCTATTCTAAATAAAAACATTTCATTCTTTTATTTCCGCCAAAGATATGCAGAATTAATTTTAAAAACTATAGCTTATTCATTATATTGTCAAATTATTGAATGAAAAATAATAGTTCAATTATTGAACTTTGCTTATAGTTGCAAACAAAAACACTTGCCAGTGTAATAATTATTCGTAATTTTGCAACTTAAACAAACAAACTATCATGATTAAGGACTTATTTATTAAAAAAACACTTGCTGAGCTTGATGCACATGCCGAAAGCAACAATACACTTAAGAGACATTTAACTGCTACAAACCTCGTTTTATTAGGTGTAGGTTGCGTTATTGGTGCAGGTATTTTTGTACTTACAGGTACAGCGGCTGCTACACATGCAGGTCCGGGAGTTGCTATTTCGTTTATAATTTCAGCTTTTGGATGTTTACTTGCCGGGCTGTGTTATGCC
>CAIWIS010000770.1 GCA_903912795.1 uncultured Bacteroidales bacterium | reverse complement strand
CAAATGCAGCATTTGGAGATGTGTTATTCACCAATTTAATTTTATCTGCTCCTACAGTTGTTTCGGTCATTGCGGTGGCGTACCACATATCAAATTTCGTTGCAACATTTGTATAAGGATCACTAAATACACTTATAACATTTGCAGCCGGTATTGAAGGTGTTGGTGCCGGAGCAAAAACACTTCCTTTGGTAGTGGTTGCAGCCACTACTATAGGATTATTTGCAGCTGCATTACCGGTAGCATCTTTGGCTTCAACAGAGAAGTTATAACTTGTTTCGGGTGTTAAGCCGGTAACAATATATGATTTTTGAACTGCTGAAGTGCCGCTTGTAGTCAGTGTTGTAGTGCCATATTTAATGGTATAACTTACAGCGCCTGAGTTATCGGTTGCATTCAACAACAATTCAACACTGCCAGGACCAACAGCTCCCTTTGTTGCTGTAAAGCTTGTAGGTGCTTCGGTATCATTCACATTTGAACCACAACTTGTACCCACCACATAATCAAAGTATTTTGTAACTGCCATTCCGCCTCCAAAGGCAAATTTACAAGCGTAACTAATGGTTTGACCTGCCGTAAGTCCACCTAAGGTAAATGAGAATTTTTTACCACCTACATTCGCCATTTCAGTTTCGGAGAATGGTGTCTTTTTAAATGCATAAGCAATTACACCCGCTTTATCGTCCAATAATTCAAAAGTAACAGTTACATTTGATCCCACTGTTTCGAATGTAGCAATATAGCCAAGACTGAATGATCCTTGTGATGCCTGAGTCGACGTTTCGGAACATAACATTAATGGTGCTATGGTTACATTTACGGGTATCGAGGTACTTACAGCACCTCCATTGTCGGTTGCTTTGGCAGTGAGCGCATAATCGCCAATTGCGGGATTCCAAACAATACTATACGGAGCCACGTCATCGCTAGCTATCAAGGTTGTTCCGTGATAAAACTCAACTTTGGCAATTGTTCCATCAAAATCGCTGGCGTTGGCCGAAATAGTTACCGGTTTTCCTTGTGTCTGAGTAGCTTTATTTGCTGGTGAAATAATGGCTACACTAGGAGCAATATTTGCAGTGCTACTTACCATAACCATCAACTCATCGTCGTCGGTACGCGAATCGGTATTTGTAACGGTAAGTTTAAAACTGTACATTCCTTCCACTAAGCCACTTATAGTAGGATTAGCAACAGTGCTATTGCTAAACTGAATAGTAGATGGTCCATAATTTTGTGTCCATTTATAGGTTAATGCTTTGCTAGCCGATTCGGTACTTGCCGAACCATTTAGTGTAGCTGTTGTTGACGGCAGAAGTACTTTAATATCTGTTCCGGCATTGGCTGTTGGGTAGCTATTTGTCATCGCTCCGGTTTTGGTAAATATCATTTTTCCAAAATTAAATTCGCCCGAGGAAAAAGCTACACGCAATACGTGCACACCTGCTGTTAAAGGTATATCGGCCACTGTTTTAGTAGCCCAATTAGTCCAAACAGTTGTTGAAGTAGAAGGGACAGCGATGTTTCCTGAAATTGACTGACCATCCAATTCCAATCGGAAAGGTCCGCCACCGTTTGCATTTCCCGAAGCATAGCGGAAATCGAATGAATATAAACCCGCTTCGGCTACATTTACTGTATATTCCAACCATTCGCCTGCATCAATCCAACCTACAGTTGCACCTTCGCCAGTTACAGTTTTTACATCCACAGCTTCGTCGGCGCGATAATCGCCTGCATTTGCGGGACTTAAATCCAGATAGGACATATTTTGACCTTTTCCACCTTCAAAAGTATCGTAATTTCCGGCTTCGATCGTTCCTGGAATTGCCCAAGCAGTACCACCGTAAGGCAATTGATTTCCTACCGTTACGAGTACACTATTGGAAGTGTTGAATTTATCGTTTTCGAATACTTTTGCATAAAAGCTATGTGTTCCTAAACTTAAACTTGTTGCATTTAAGGTGTAAGGAGCTGCGTTTACAATTCCCAACGAAGTATTACCATCCATAAATTCCACTTTGGTTGCCGTACCTTCGGTAACTGTAAGACTTAATTGAACGCTACCGCCAACACTTGCCTGGGCAAACGAGGAAGTCAACGTACCTCTTGCATTACTGTCTAAACTTGTTTTCATTCTGCGTGCGGGAACCAATAGTTGGTATCCGTCGGAGAAAGTAACCGTGATGGCAGCATTTGAATAATTATGCGCCACGTATGTTTTTACATTGTTTTTCTTAAATACAGTTGCAATCGGATAATTAGCTGTTACAGATGCATCTACTTGTCCCATCGCGTTCATAGAATGTAACCAATGGTAAGTTTGTGCATCGGAAACACCAAATTTCAAGTTTCTACCCGGATAGGAATCGTACAATTCGATGGCTTTTGCCGGATCTGTAAATGCACAATATTCCCACATAATGTCGTGCCACAAGTTATCGTTGGCCTGATTGCTAAGTATACCTGTTTTGGTTGTAATCTCTGCCCAAAGTTTAGTTGCATACGGAATATTGTGTCCTAAATAAAGCGAACCACCGTGGATTGGATACAATTCGATGCCGTAAGATGCAGCAATATCACCTGTCCAAAATGTTCCGTTATCAAAACTAT
>CAIWIS010000769.1 GCA_903912795.1 uncultured Bacteroidales bacterium | reverse complement strand
CTGTGGCTGTTGGTGACCCAAGCGTAAACCATTACAACGATGTATCGGAATTGCCTCAGTATTTGATTCAAGAAACAATGAGTTTTTTTGAAGATTATACCAAATTGGAAAAGAAAACTGTAATAGTTGAAAAATTCTTCGAAAAAGCTGTTGCGATGCAAATTTTAGAGGATAGTTATAAAATGTACAAAAAACATTATGGCGAATTGCATAAATGGTTTTTTGGTTGAAAATCAGCTATTTTGTAAAATAAAATCCCGTAATTGGTTATTCAATTACGGGATTTTATTTATTTACCAGCTCCAAAATCTTAATTCTGTCGTCTGTTGTCCGTCGTCTGTAATTTTTTACTATCTCGCTTTTATAGCTTTCGATTCAGCTTCGAAACCAGGTTTATCAAGCAAAGCAAACATATTTTTTTTGTAAGCTTCAACACCAGGTTGGTCAAACGGATTTACACCCAATACATAACCACTTATACCACAAGCTTTTTCGAAGAAATAAAGTAATTGACCAAGATAAAACTCATTCAATTTTGGCAATTCAATTTTAAGATTTGGCACACCACCATCGATGTGAGCAATCATTGTTCCGAGTTCAGCCATTTTATTCACTTCATCAACACGTTTACCTGCAAGGAAATTTAATCCATCGAGGTTTGCTTTGTCCGAAGGAACAATTTTTTGGAAATTCGATTCGTTAACCGTAATTACTGTTTCGAAAATTGTACGTTCACCTTCCTGTATCCATTGACCCATAGAGTGTAAGTCCGATGTAAAATCAACAGCAGCGGGGAAAATACCTAAGTTATCTTTTCCTTCACTTTCGCCGTAAAGTTGTTTCCACCATTCACTTACATAGTGAAGCTTTGGATGGAAATTTACTAGAATTTCAATTTTCTTGCCTGACTTGTACAATTCGTTACGTACTGCAGCATAAATAGCAGCAGGATTTTCTTCGAATGCAGTTTCGGTACCACAAAGCACTTCCATGCTCAATGCACCAGCAACAAACTGACGAATATCGAATCCGGCTACAGCCATTGGCAATAATCCAACTGGTGAAAATACCGAATAACGTCCACCAATATTATCTTCAATAATGTATGTTTTGTAACCTTCCTGAGTAGCTAACGTGCGCAAAGCACCACGAGCTTTATCAGTAACTGCAACTATTAGCTTTTGAGCTGACTCTTTGCCTTGCTGCTCCTCCAACTGCGTTTTAAGCAATCTGAAAGCTAAAGCTGGCTCCGTAGTTGTTCCCGATTTTGAAATAGAAATAATACCAAATTTCTTGGTTTTAAGCATTTCTTGTAATTCGTACAGGTAATCTTCGCCAATGTTCTGTCCGGCGTAAACTACGATAGGAGCTTTACGGTCGGTAAGTAACCAATCGAAGCTATTTGAAAGTGCATCGATAACAGCTTTTGCACCTAAATAACTACCACCAATACCAACTACAACTACTACTTCGCAGTTTTCACGCAGAATACGCGCAGTATTTTCAACATCGGCCAAATGAGCTTCGTCTATTGACGATGGTAAATTGAGCCAACCTAAAAAATCATTTCCTTTGCCTGTACCATTGTGTAGAGCAGCATTAGCTGCAGCTACTTTTTCTTTGTAACCAAGTACAGCTTGTTCGGATATAAATCCAAATGCTTTGTCGATTGAAAGTTTAATGTTTTGCATATATTTTATTTTAAAACTTCGTGTTTATTGGGCCCTGCCTGCCGCAGACAAGTTCGCCGTTAATTGGCGCTTCGAGCGTTATAGGGATGCGCCGTTTTTAATTGTTATATAATCGTCATTTTGACATTAGATTTTTGACTTTCTTTTATCTGTTGTCTGTCGTACGTTGTCTGTTTTCGTTAAAAGGGCAAATCACTACCTTCG
>CAIWIS010000768.1 GCA_903912795.1 uncultured Bacteroidales bacterium | reverse complement strand
CTATCTAGATTAGGGTTTACATAATGAGAAAATAATATTAAGTGATATATTTTGAATATGACCCCCAAACCCCCTAATGGGGGCTTAAAGACATGTTCTCTACTGTCGAATTAATAAAACATATCCTTTAATAGGGCTCTTAAGCCCCCATTCGGGGGTTTGGGGGTCGAAAAGTAAAAAATTAAAAACATATCATTAATTATTTCGAATTACATAAGTAGTATTGTTTATTGTTTTTGATCCAGTTTTATTATTATTTTTGAGTTTATGCAACATTGGCGCATCAATAATCATCATACACATCAATAATCATTTATTTATAAAAACTTTATTTTCTACAAATTATGAAAACTCCTTTTAAACTGTTATCATTTACGTGTGCTTTAGTTTTGCTAATGTCTTGTAATTCAGACTTTGGTGGTCTTTCGGGTAATTATATGTCGGACAATATGAAAGAGGAACAGCCAACCGAGAAATACAAGGATTACGATGAAAATCAATTTATCAAAGTAAGCGACCAAGCTATTTCAACATTTTCGGTGGATGCCGATGGTGGTGCGTATGCCAATATGCGCCGATTTATGAATTTGGGTCAGTTGCCTCCAAAAGCAGCAGTTCGTATCGAAGAATTTATTAATTATTTCACTTTTAATTATCCTGAACCTACCGAAAATGAAAATGTTGGACTAAATTCGGAGATTTCCGTTTGCCCTTGGAACACCGAGCATCATTTATTAAGAGTAGGTATGAAAGGGAAAACAATTCCCGTAAATGAGCTACCCAATTCAAATTTTGTGTTTTTGATTGATGTTTCCGGATCTATGAGTGCTCCTGAAAAACTCGAAGTATTGAAATCGGGCTTCAATTTGATGGTCGATAATTTGAGAGACAACGACAAAGTGGCTATTGTAACTTATGCGGGCGCTGCAGCTGTGCTTTTGAACTCTACGAATGGAGATCGGAAATCGACTATTAAAAATGCCATCGCCAAATTAGGAGCTGGAGGTTCAACAGCAGGTGCTCAGGGTCTTATCACAGCTTACGAAATAGCTTTGAAAAACTTTATTCCCAACGGTAATAACCGTATTATTATTGGTTCCGATGGCGATTTTAATGTGGGGCCATCTACAACCGATGAACTTGTGAAACTTGTTGAAGAAAAACGCAAAAGTGGTGTTTATATTACGGTTTTGGGTGTTGGCACAGGTAATTTGAACGATAATATGATGGAACAAATTGCCAATAAAGGAAATGGGAATTACGAATATATTGATGGTGCGCCGGAATTGGCTAAAATTTTTATCAACGAAAAGGCCAAGTTTTATACTGTAGCCAAGGACTCCAAAATTCAAATTACATTTAACCCCGATAAAGTGAGCGAGTATCGCTTAATTGGTTACGAAAACAGGGCTTTGACAACTGAAGATTTTGTAAACGATACGATTGATGCAGGCGAAATTGGCTCATCGCAAACAATAACAGCACTTTACGAACTAGTATTAACCGATAATACTTCGGCAGGAAACTATGCTCAGTTTGATTTTAGGTATAAAAAACCGAACGAAACAGAGAGTCGTTTGCTACAACACACAATTAATTCCGTTCCACAAGCCATAGCTACAGCTTCCGAAAACATGCGTTTTGCAGCCTCCATCACATCGTTTGGATTAATACTCAAGGAATCGAAATTTAAAGGTACAGCCAATAAAAAAATGGTTGAAGACCTGGCCAAAAATGCCAAAAACTTTGACCCAAATACCTATAGATCAAAGTTTTTGAATATTGTAAGTGATTGGAAAGAATAAATATTGTTTGAAATTAAAGAATCACACCCCACAACACAGCATGTTAAAACTGCTGCGTTGTGGGGTGTTTTTTTGTGACCATATTACCTCTTTATTCACTGTATATTCGTAGATAATCCATATATAACTCGTATATAATCCGTATATAACTCATATATAATCCATAATATAAAAATATGGATTATATATGGATTATTTTTGAATCAAATATAATTTATTTATATTTGTACTGGCTTACAGCTACGGCAATGATACGAAGAAACCAACTCATAATTCATATTTCAAAACTCATAATTATCATGGCACGCATAAAACAAAACAATCAGTACACCGGTACTATCGGAGGTTTATCACATTACACCCGCAAAGGAAGTAACGAAATCTTTGTACGAAGAAAAGGCGGTGCGACAAAAGAACAAATTAAACGCCGACCGGAATTTGAGAACACAAGGCGTAATAACAAGGAATTTGGCGGATGTTCCAAAATGAGTAAAGCCATACGCATGGCGTTTATAGGTATGCATCATGTGGCTGACTATAACTTGGCTCCGGCTCTTTGCTCGTTAATGAAAAACATACAACGAGCCGATACCGAAGGTGAGTGGGGCAAACGTTCTATTCTGCTTTCACAGTACAAGCAGTATATGGTTGGTTTTAATTTTAACCGCATAACCCGCTTCGACAGTGTACTGCGCATACCGCTGGACTATAAAATTGACCGTGAAAACACAACTGCAATCCTCACCATACCTGAGTTTGCTTGTAGTATGGGTTTGAGTATGTACGAAAAGCATCGTCTTTTCAGAATCAGTGCTTGCCTTGGCGTGGTAACCGACATGGTGCTTGGCGAACGAAAATACGATTACGAACCCGTGCACGATACCATTGGACTAGGCCGACGCATTGTATCGACTGAATGGTTTCCAATCACAGGCACCGTGAATGTACAAACGCTCGACATTAACTTGGATCTGACACATCCCGAAATTATCTTTAACACCAGCGACACCCTTGTTCTTACCGTTGCCGTTGAGTTTGGTGCGTATGATGATTTTGG
>CAIWIS010000767.1 GCA_903912795.1 uncultured Bacteroidales bacterium | reverse complement strand
GGCTATGGCAGCCCAACAGCAAAGGCACCAGATGCTGATATTACTGCTGTAGATGCTGTTAATATTATCCGACAACGTGCTTATCAGGGTGCAACTTATAATGGTAATCCTGTTTCCTGCCCATTGGCAACTGCTGCTGCTCCTGCCTATCAGGCTTTGGCTGCTACCGGAGGTCCGGGGGCATTTACCCGCTTAGTATTAAATGAAAACGCTGTAGAAATGACTTTTGAAGGTCGATACTGGTACGATTTACGTAGATGGAAATTGGGTGAAAATTTTAATCAAACTCCTGTTTACGATTTGCAATTTGATAAAAACTGGACTCCGACATCATTCACACGCGTAAAAATAGCCACACGAATTTTTGAATCAAAACATTACTGGATGCCATTTCCGCTGGCACTTACTCAAATGTATGTCGATTTTCCTCAAAATACTGGTTGGTAACTAACTACATAAAAAAGAAAGAACAATGAAAAAACATATAAATTTAATATCTATATTGCTATTCCTTTTTTTGGTGCTTTCAATATCGGCTCAAAAAAGAGATAAGAAAGATAAAATGAGGAATGAAGAATCGTCATTTGCCAATGTGAAAAGCCAAAACTCAAATAAGAAAGTAATAAAAGTGTCAATTTCAGGTCAGGTAGTTGATGAAAAAGGAAATCCTACTGTAAATGTACTTATTACTGCTAATGAAGGTGCCGATCAAACGACCACTGACATAGAAGGGAAATTTAGTATAGAGATTAATCAGGGTTCAACCATGTTGTTCGAATTGGAAGGTTATAAAAACGTTTCAATGAATGAAGCTCATTTGAAATCTAAATTAAACAAAGTGACTTTATCAATTGTAGGAATTGCAAATATTGATGGAGAAGTAGAATTACCCTATCAAACGCTTAATAATTACAGAACGACCGGCTTGATTTCGGCAATTGACCCTGAAAAAGAATTGGAACGAGATACCCGTTTTAGTTTAGGTTCAGCTATAAATGGTAAAGTCCCGGGCATGTCGGGGCCGAAGAACATACATGGTTTAGGAGTTTCAATTGTTATTGTGGATGGTATCAAACGCGATGAGACCTATCTTAATATGCTCGAAATTGAATCAATTACAGTATTAAAGGATGCGGTTTCACGTATGCTTTACGGAGCTGAAGGCGACCAGGGGGTAATTCTGGTAAAAACAAAAAGCGGAATTGCCAATAAAAAAATTACGAAAGTAAATGTAGAACAAGGTGTTATGCAAGCTTTGCAATATCCAACGTTTTTAAATGCTACACAATATATGAATGCCTATAATAAAGCTCAGCAAAATGATGCTTCTTTTGCGGGTACTCCATTAGCTACACCCAAGTATCCATCAGCAATGAAATATGACTCACTGAATAATGCTGCCTCTGTTTTGTATCCAAATAATGATTATTACAACAGCGAATATGTGAAAAATATGACTGATTATTCCAATGTTTACACGGAATTATCCGGAGGAAGTTCTGTGACTCAGTATTTTCTGAATTTAGGGTTGAATCATAGTAATGGTTGGACAAAGGTTGGTAATAACGATTCTCATGATGTAATGAATATTCATGGTAAAGTTGATTTTAAAGTTAATAACTGGTTGAAAATGAATTCGGAAGTCGTAGGTGTTTTCGATATTACAAATACGCCTAACGTAAACACCTATAAAACGGATGGATCGCTTGATCTTGATTATTGGGGAAAAGCTTCAACTTATTTGCCAAACGCACAGACATTATTGATTCCGGTTTCACAAATTTCAAATCCTGAAGTTATTCCTACATCGAGTTTAGTTAATGGACAATACGTTTTAGGTGGGTCAAGTGTATATCCAACAAGTTTATTGGGCGATATGACCCGTTCAGGCAATAATATCCGAATCAACAGATACATGCAGTTTAATACAGGTTTTGATTTAAATTTGCGTGGAATTACCAAAGGTTTAAGCGGTAAAGGATTGTTAAGTTTAAATTTCAATAATTCATACGACAAAAAAATTCAGAACACCTATTCGGTATATCAAATTGGTTTAGTAGATGCACAAGGTAACTTTCCTGTAACGCAAGTAGGTGTCGATAATAAAACTACCGTACAATCAAATACGCAAACTTATTTTGACAGAACTGTTGCAGGATATGTATCGTTGAATTATGACCGTACTTTTGGCGATCATGCTGTTACAGCTGTATTAATTGGTACATTTAATCAATTTACCCAAAATGACGTATTTCAGGAAACAAAAAATGTGAAAGCAGGATTACAGGCAAATTATTGCTATAAGAATAAATATTTATTGGATGCTGGCTTATTGTCGCAGGGTAGTTCAAAATTGCCAACTGGAAATAAATTCGGGCTGGCACCAACTGTAGGATTGGGTTGGATTGCATCTAAAGAAAACTTCATGAAAGATGTTAAAGCTATTGATTATCTGAAATTGCGAAGCTCTTATGGTGTTTTACTCAACGACAATTGGGTTGTAGGAAATTATAACGGTTATTATTTGTACGAAACAAATTATGCATTATCAAGTAATTTTACGTATGGTAATGGTGTTGCAAGTAATTCAAAATTGTTAATAAATTCATTTGCAAGCAATATAAGCTGGCAAACCCGAAAAGAATTTGTGGCAGGATTTGATCTCTCCATGTTTAATAATAAAACATGGTTGGAAGCATCGTATTATAATAGCGAAAATGGAAATATTGTAACACAAATGACCAATAATTCACCGTCCACTTTGGGAAGTGTACCCGTATTTGAAAACTATAACACAACTGTTTATCAGGGTGCTGAGTTTGGAATTAAACATACTGAAAAAGCAGGTGAATTTTTAATTACAGTAGGTGTTAATTACTTATATTCATCAAATAAAATAACCAAAATTGATGAACCGGTTTATGACTTGCCAACCAATAAAAATCTGGAGCAAGTTGGAACAAGTAGTAATGCATTATGGGGACTGACATCTACAGGTTTATACATGCCTGCCGATTTTGATAGCTTCGGTAAATTATTATCCACATTTTCCACACCAACTTATGGTATAGTAAAACCAGGCGATATTAAATATTTGGATTATAATGGAGATGGGAAAATTGATACAAACGACAGGCATATATTGGGATTGAATGGCAATAATCAATTCGCAAGTTTCAATTTGGATGTAAAATATGGAAACTGGCAATTGTATGTATTGGCTATTGGTCAATGGGGTGGTAAAGGTTATACCAATTCTGACTATTACTGGTTTAAAGGAACCACAGCCAAATATTCATCAGTTGCATTAGGTGCTTTTGACCCGTTAAACCCTGATCAGAATGCTCTTTATCCTCGTTTAAGTTTGAGTAATGGAAATAATAACTACAACAATTCCACATTCTGGATGTACGATAAAAGTAACGTATCACTTTCAGTTATACAGTTAGGTTATAACTTTAAATTTAAGCAACATTCAGTCATTTCGGGCTTAAAACTTTATGGCAGAGGTGCAAATTTGTTTACAGTAGCTAAAGATTTGGAAATCCAGACTTTGAATTACAACACTACTCCTCAAAACAGAACTTTTACTTTAGGTTTAATTGCTTCATTTTAAATTTTAAAATCATGAAAAAAAATTATTTTTATAAATTTATATTTCCATGCATTTCGTTATTTATTGGTCTTACTTCCTGCACCGATTTCTTAACAGAAAGCATGGAAGATAGTCGATTAACGCCTGAAATAGCTTGGTCATCGCCTAAATCGGCTGAAGGCGTATTACTTGCTGTATATGGTAATTTGCCATCAGAATATACGGCCAAAGACGATTGGGCAACAGATGATATGGTTACAAATTTATTGAATGATGCTACAGTTACAATGGGAACCGGAGGTTGGACCTCGATACAAAATCCCCTGACAAACTACAGCGATATGTACAAGAACTTTGTGCAATTAAATGATTTTTTGGCGCATGTCGATAAGGTAAAATGGACATTGCAGACTGACACAAAAGGTGATACCCTGAATGCGATGTATGTAAAACGTCTTAAGGGTGAGGCTTATGGTTTGAGAGCATTTTGCGGAGCACAATTACTCAAAAACATTGGTGGTGTTGATGCAACTGGTAATTTATCGGGCTATCCAATTATAACTACAGTTGTAAACACAATTGAAGCCGGAAGAATTCCACGAAACACCTATGCCGAATGTGTAAAACAAATATTTGACGATTGTGATTCAGCATATACTAATTTGCCACTAATTTATTCTGATGCCGGACTGAATGCCACTCAAAAACGTGTGTTGGGTGTACAGTTTGCCAATCGTATCAATGGAAAAACGGTTAAACTGATAAAATCTTCAGTAGCTTTAACTGCTGCAAGTCCTGCATTTGCTGCAAGTGGAATTACATGGCAGGAGGCTGCTCAATATTCAGCTGACCTTATGATTCTGAATAGTGGTTTAACTAAAATGGTAGCCAAAGATGCACAATTTTATTTACAAGTGGATAAAACCTATCTGGAATCATATACAGAATGTTTTTGGTACACTACAAACAATAAACTGAGTTCGACCCGGGAGTCAAATAATTTTCCTCCTTCACTACTTGGTAAAGGACAAATTAATCCTTCTCAGAATTTAGTGAATTGCTTTCCTGATAAAAATGGTTATCCAATTTCATCTTCAGCACTTTATAATGCTACTACACCCTATCTGAACAGAGATCCTCGATTAACCATGTATATTTATTACGATGGAGCAAAAACTACCGGAACAGTTACAACAATCAGGACAGCAAAAGGAAATACCATCGATGCTAAAGATTCAGTAGTAACATCCACCCGAACTTCGTATTATATGCGTAAATTAATGAACGAAGGAACACTAGCAAGCTTATCCACATCGAAGCTAACAAGTGTTGCTCACACCTATGTTTATGCACGTTATACAACGGCCTTGCTTAACTTTGCCGAAGCTGCTAACGAAGTAGGTGGTCCCGATTTTGCAATTGGAGGTTTTACTGCCCGCCAGGTAATCGATGCTATTCGTAGAAGAGCCGGAATTGTTAGCATTGCTTATACTGCAACGCTAACTTCAAAAGATGACTTTAGAAACTTGATTCACAATGAACGCCGTATAGAACTTTGTTTCGAAGGATACCGTTTTTGGGATTTAAGAAGATGGGTAAATGGTGTAAACGATGTTGTAGGATTAAGTAAACTAAATGAACCGGTTGCAGGAATTTCAATCAATTCAACAGCCACTGAATTTACAACTATTCCCCAATTGGAAATACGTTCATATCAACCTTATATGATATATGCGCCTATTCCGTATAACGAAACTTTAAAATATAACATAATACAAAACCAAGGCTGGTAATTGAT
>CAIWIS010000766.1 GCA_903912795.1 uncultured Bacteroidales bacterium | reverse complement strand
GCTATTAGTCGAGCTTTGAAATCAAATCTTTTTTCATGTCTTCATCAATATCCCGATAGCGCGCAAACGCTTTGCTGCCTTCTTTGTGCCCACTTAATGAGCCAACAAGGCTTGGGTCTTTAACCTTTTTGTAGAGGTTCCCGATAAATGTGCGCCGGGCCATGTGGCTGCTGGCAATTTCGTTTATTGGTTTCTTTTCTTCCTCGCGTGTAGTTGGATTTACAACTGTGACAATTCTTGTCACTTCTGCAAATTCAAATACTTTTTTAATAGCATCATTGTACTTTTGCTCACTTATGAATGGTAGAAGCGTATTTCCCTCAATGGTTTCATATCGTTTCAAAATTTCTTTTGCTGTATCGTTTAGAGGCACACGAAGGGTAATAGGTCTACCATCTTTTGTTTTGCGTTGAATGTATTCTATAGCATCATTTATGATATTATCCCTTCTCATTTTATATAAATCCCCAACACGTAAACAAGTAAGACATTGAAAAACAAAAATGTCCCGTTGAATTGCCAACTGAGGCCTGCTTGAAAAATCTTTATTATATATTTGGTTGCGCTCTTCAATAGATATATATATAGGGGTGCCATATACGCATTCCTCAATTTTGAAGTTTTTAAATGGATTATTGGAGGTTAAACCTTTATCTATAGCCCAAATATAAAATGTCCTGAACTTTGTGTGCACATCATTAATAGTATTCTGCCCTCTCGCCTGAGGTGTTCTTTTTTCGGGAAAAGTTTCGTATATAATTTTATACTCAGGTTTTGTACAATAAACGCATTCCTCGCGAAGGAATTTATCGAATTGGCGTAGTGCTTCCGGGTCAAATGATTCCAATGTAAGTACAAATTTTTCATTCTCTGTAGCTTGCTGGTATAATTCAAATCGCTGCAAAGCCCTTCCAATGACTTTGAAGTTATTTTTACGCACAAGTGAAAGCTTTCTGTTTTCAACAAAGCTGTAAAACAATTCTATAAAACCTGGCGCCATTGACTTTTCCTGAACATGAAATTTCTCTGGGTGGTGAAATTCATCAACTAAAGTTTCAAGCCAGGCTTTATCAACCTTTGCTTTATCAACAGCAGTGTATGACTCGATAATAGCGTTCTTTAAATTATCAAGTGTGGTTTGCAGATTTACAAGGGATTTCTGTTCGGCAGTTGCCAAACGAGGAATTATTGCTTTCCCATCTGCGTCATTCCATCTTTCAGGTGTAATGTACAGACCGCTTTTGCAACGAAAAATATGTTCCCTGCTGCCAACAAAACGGATTAAGATTTCGGACTTGTTGGAAATTTTGTCTACTTTTGACGATAAAGAAAGGGTTATTGTTGCCATAATTATCAGATTTTTATTACTACAAAGATAATAAATGGTTGACAATAATCCAAGCTTTTTGTCAACATAATTGGAATCTGACGAAATTTTATAGAACTTTAAGAAACTATAAATAAGTAGTATTGCAACTGATTAATAGACAGTTATATACATTAATCGTTTCATTTGTGTTTTATGAGATCGCTTGAAATTTCATATTTCATACCCGGCTCTGGGTACTTAAAAGCCTCACAATCAACAGATTGTGAGGCTTTTTTTATTGACAATTACTTCTTTACAACTTTATAAAAATCTTTTTCTTATAAAGCACATGCCCCACTGCCCAACAAATACTTACAAAAACTAGTGCAAATGCCAGTGAGCCGGGATAATCGCCCAAAGCAGGTTGCAGTATATTGTTGTATATAAATGTTTTAAATGCAATAAACTCACCATTTAAAGTGAAGCCCAAATTACCAATTAGAATTCCCAATACGGCACCAACCACATACACAAACATGGGATTAACGCCAAACGATTCGAAAAACACAGCCCATTTTCGGTTTCCTTTTATGTCGATTATCCAAATAAGTAAACCCAGAAAAAGCGAAGCCAATCCGCATGTGGTGAGTACAAAACTGATACTCCATATTTTTTTGTTAATCGGGAAACCATAATCCAATAAAAAACCAGCAAAAAGAATAATTGTGCCAAAAACAAACAACTTTTGAATTTTTTGGTTCAAATCCTTTGTGTCCGAAAGCAGTTTCCCAGCCCAGAATCCCAATAAAACATGTGCCAAGCAAGGTATTGTACTCAGGATTCCTTCGGGGTCGAACGGTATGCGAACGCCAGAGGCAGTAGTGTCATGATACATGTGGGTTGCACCAAGTATAGCCCTATCGATAATGGCCACCAAACTATCTTCGCTCATTTCGTAACTATTAGTGAATGCTATTATCAGCCAATATGCAACCAAAATTAGTCCAATTAGCAGCGGTATCCGATTGGGACGAACCAACAAAATGATAAGTGTGCCAAAAAACGAAACCAATGCCAAACGTTGGAGAACTCCCAATATGCGTAGGTTTTCGAAATTCGTGGCCGATTGCCACAGTTGACTAAAAAAATCAAGTTCTTCGGACCTCAGGCCGTTAAAGGTACGCAGAGTAAGTCCGAGCCAACCAATAGCCAAGCCAATTAAAAACAAAAGAACGGAGCGTCGAAGCAGTTTAACAAAACTATCTTTCGAAATTCTAAAATCGAATTTTTTAAACGATAAAAACATCGAAACACCCATTATAAACATAAAAAATGGGAATACAAGATCTGTAGGAGTAAGACCATTCCATTGAGCATGCCCTAGCGGCGCATATACATAACTCCAGCTTCCGGGGTTATTTACTAACATCATTCCAGCAATGGTAATACCTCGTAATACATCGAGCGAAAGCAAGCGTGACGGTGCAATTTTTGTTGATTTTTCCATAAAACTACTTCTTTTTTTAAACAGGTGCAAACTTAGTAAAAATAATGTTTGAAAAAAAATAGCTATCTTATTATTTGGTTCCTTTATTTTTTGCAATCATATACATTAACCACATCCGCAAATTATCTTTAACACCAGCGACACCCTTATTCTTGTTGTAGCCGTTTAGTTGAGTTTGGTGTGTATGATGATTTTGGAAAGCCATTGGATGTGAAAAGGGCTGGAGCTGGGAGTGAGCTAAAGAAGCTTATAGTTTCAAAAGTATTAATTTAAAAATGGAAAAACAGTTTGATTATTTTTGTTATATAATTATAATCAGCTAATTGGAAAATATGAGTTTTCACAAACATTGAAAAATTGTAGGTATATATCAGTTAACTATATAAAAAATCATATCTTTGCAAATTACAAAATACAAATTAGCTTTGGTATGAGACTAGTAGTACAAGTTATAGTTGGAGTATTATTTATATTTATTGCACACACTCTCCATTCCGAAAACATACGTTTCGACTACCTGAATGTATCGAGCGGACTTTCTCAGAACTCTGTAACTGCATTGGCTCAGGATAGTATTGGCCGAATATGGATTGGTACACGCGATGGGCTAAATGTGTATGATGGTACCAAAATCAAAATTTTCCGACAAATAAGAGCTAACTTTAACTCGCTTTTAGGCCATTTTGTAAACGATATTAAAATTTACGGCAACAATCTTTGGGTGGTAACAAAATCGGGAGTTTCACATCTAAATATATCAAATTCTAAGTTTGC
>CAIWIS010000765.1 GCA_903912795.1 uncultured Bacteroidales bacterium | reverse complement strand
TTAACAATTGGGCAAATAGTCGGGGATACAATTATATGGATTGGTATCAGGATATAAAAGGATATCGCGATGCAAGTAAATTGTTTGTAAAAAAATAGCAAAATGACATAGTCAACAAACCATACAACCCTTATAATCAGGCGTTCATTTTCAAATATGATCGTCTGATTAAACGCATTTATAGAACAAAACATTTTTTTTGAATATAAACTTTTAAAAACAAAACGATCATGAAAAAGAAAATTTTAATTGTCGACGACAAAACAGAATTCCGCAGATTAACAAAAACAATTTTGTCATCAAATTACATTGTTGAAAGTGCCGAAAATGGTGTAGAAGCATTATCATTGCTACAGAGTGGTAACATCCCCGATTTAATTGTAAGCGATTTAATGATGCCTGTTTTAGGAGGCAAAGACCTTGTAGAACAGCTTAAAAATTCGGGGGCATTTAAGGATATTCCAATTATCATATTGTCGAGTATTGATAAAAGCGACGAAAAAATTAAACTTATTAAAATGGGTGCCGACGATTATTTAGAAAAACCATACAACCCAGCTGAATTGATGGCACGAATCGAAAAGCTTCTGAAATAGTTTAGTATTAAACACCTAGAATTTTGTGAGTTAATTTTTTATATTTCAAACCATCAATTTGATATTTATGAAGTACAATATTGCCTATCTGGGTCAACCTTCCGAATTGGTTGACAGATTATCGGCTGCAACAGCTGATTTTAACGTTTCAATTATCGAAAAACCGTATGATATTATTCGTTTTCACGAAAATATTGATTTGATAATTTATGAAGAAAGTTTGAAAGATAACAACCCGATTATTCTATCTAATTTAGTTAAAAGTCTTTCGAAGTATAAAATTGTATTTTTTGCTATTCGAAAAAAAATGTCGGCTGGTGAATTGCTTAAATGTGGAGTACACGATGTTTTTGATTTTGATGCAAAACCTGAGGCAATGCGAAAAAGATTTGAATTTATCAAAACACATTTTGGCGCATTGGTGAACAATAACAAAGAAAATATTGATAAATTTAAGCTTCCATTGTGGAAACGTACGTTCGATATTTTGTTTGCTGGAACAGTTTTACTATTTTTACTGCCAATATTCCTGATTATTATTATTGCTATACGTTTGGAGTCGAAAGGAAAGTTCTATTATGCTGCTCCACGCATAGGTACAGGCTATCAGGTTTTTGGTTTTCTTAAATTCAGAAGTATGTATACCGATGCCGATAAACGTGTGGATGAACTTATGAAAAAAAATCAATATGGAAAAACTGATAATGCTGACGAAATTGTAATTGAAAAAGCTAGTAATTACGAACCGCTGAATCATGATGGACCAGTTTTGATACACGACGATGGATTTATATCCGAAGAAAGCGTAAAAATGCGCAAAGCTGAAAAACGTGAAAATGCATTTTTTAAAATGGCCAACGACCCTCGAATTACTAAAGTAGGGCGAATTTTGCGTAATACAAGTATTGATGAGTTGCCACAATTTATTAATGTATTGAAAGGCGATATGTCCATTGTAGGAAATAGACCATTACCGCTATATGAGGCTGAGGTACTTACAACAGACCAATGGTCGAAGCGATTTTTGGCACCAGCGGGAATAACCGGATTGTGGCAAGTAACCAAACGAGGAGGTTCAAATGCCATGTCGGCCGACGAACGTAAACAATTGGATATTGAATACGCCGAAAATTTCTCGTTTTGGTACGATATGAAAATACTTTTTAAAACAATACCTGCAATGTTGCAACACGAAAACGTTTAAAGATGAATCGTTTAAAATTAATTTTAGTATTATTTCTTTTTAACCTGTCGGTTTTTGCTCAAACTACAGCAAAAACTGACAGTTTGAACAATGTGTTGACTTTCGACAAACTTTTAATCCCTGAGTTGGATGAATGCATACAGTCAGCTTTAAAAAACTCACCATTAATGAAAGTGAATGATCAACAAATTGAATCATTACTCGAAGAAATTAAAATTAAAAAGAAATCGTGGTTGGATTATTTACAAATAGATGCTAATACACGTTATGGGTTATTTAACCAACTTACACTTACCGAAAGTACAGGTAACACAAATCCAGACGTAGCAATTCAACAAGCTAAAACACAACTTAATTACTTTGCTGGATTAAGTATAAAACTGCCTCTCTCCTACTTTGTTAGCAATAAAAGCGAACAGAAAATACTCAAGAACAGCATTAAGGAAACAGAACTAAAGAAAGAAGATTTAAAAAACGAAATTTCGAAAATAGTTGTGATTGAGTATTTTAAATTAAAAAATTTTGCCGACTTGCTAGATGCACAGCAAAATAATTTACAAACGACACAAATTGATTATTTAAAAGCTAAAAATGACATACAAAATGGTATGCTCGGCATGACCGAATTTGCTAGTATTTCTACTTCATATACTAAAGCAATTGAGGCATTTATGAAAACTAAAAATGAGTATTATACTCAGTTTTACATTCTGAAAATTTTGACAGGTACTAATCTTCAAAAAAAATAAGCAATGAACATTATTCG
>CAIWIS010000764.1 GCA_903912795.1 uncultured Bacteroidales bacterium | reverse complement strand
GTAAAATGTATTATTTTATTTGTTTCAATAAATTAGGTATCTGCAAAATATAAAAATCATTCTAATTCTTGTGAATGGCTCTAAACTAATCAATCTGATTATCTTTATTCCATCCATTAATTCCTGTTTTGATATTCTCAAGTGGTTGGTCGTGAGCCGCTTCAAACTGTCCGATAAGTCCACCATTTACCCAAAGATGCTTTTTCATTTGATTGATAGCATGTTGCACATCTTCGGGCGTTCCAAAAGGCAGTATGTTTTGCCTACAGATTTCGCCCCAGTTCGTGATTTGTCCATTGCATTTGGCAGCTACTTTGTCGAGTCCCATGCACCACACCTGACTGTTGATAGCATCTACGCCCAGTTCGATAAAGTCATCGTACAAATCCAGTATATAACCATCGCTATGCATAAAAACGAATTTTCCGACACTTTTCGCTTTATCAAAAAGTCGTTTATAAATCGGTTTAAATAGTCTGCGCCAGCTTTCAGGGTCGATAAGTAAGGAAATTTGAGTACCCCAATCGTCGGCAAATACAATTCCGTCTACATCCGTTTCGAGCCACAAATCGAGGTATGTTGTATAATAATCTTCTACAATTTCACAAAGCTTGTAAAACTCATCCGATTCCATAAAAGTATCGATAAGGAGGTTTTCGGTACCACGCAAAAACTGCATCCGTTCAAAAATTGTAATCCAACCGCCTAAAATAAACTTATCGTTATTTTGAGAGATAAATTGTTGCGTTTCTTCCATTCCTTTTTTGCCCGAAAGCAAAATTTCTTTCGGACTTTTATATTCCCACACTTTTGAGAAATCTTCCAACGGAGCAATTTTAACTTCGCCAATGATTCCAGCCTGCCGGTTGTTCCATTCTGAGCCCCACACATCGGTATACGAACCTATCTGAAAATGACGGGGATCATCAGTAGGATCAGCAAAGGGTGCCGAAATAATATCGATTTCACTTTCAGCAATCAGCTTTTCCAATGCATCGCCGTATTTCAATTTTGCAGCGGGAAGACACCATAAATTTACAGGAACTTTATCAGGCTGTTCAAATTTCAGCGTGCGGATAACCCTTTCTTTACTCGTCATCATTTATCTTTTAATAAATCGTGATACAAAATGTTGACCTTTAGTCGAATATTGCAAAAAATAAATCCCTTCTTCCAAATCAGCCACATCAATAATGTTTTGATTTTCCTGAAGCGTGTTTTGCTTCAACAAACGAGCATTTGCATTGAAAATCGAAATCTGAGCAAGTCCGGAATTATTTATAAATAATGTATTTTCTACCGGATTTGGGAATAACTTACTGTTATTTTTTGTAAGTGGTTCTACCGAAGTTATTGATTTGATTTGGTATATTTTACTACGTATTTCGTTCAATGTGCCAATAATGAGGTAATATTCATATTCCATCACCGAATTTTTCATCAACCGTTCCTGACGAACAGGCGAAATGTAAGATGTGGAAGCACTTGTAGCTTCACCACCTGTGCTACCCGACATACCAGCCAGAAACTTGGTTGCCGTAGGCGAATATACACCAATTCCCCACTGCGTATCGTCCACAAAAGCCATCCATTTTTCGGTTACCGAATTGTAACGCCCCCAAAATCCACTCGACAGGTAAACCACTGCAGGATTATCCATGGCTGCATTTGTAAACGGAGCACTTCCAAAATATGAATACAGATTTTTCAAAGCCGAAATGGGATAAACGGCTGGAATTTCCTGATCGCGCAATATGTTTTCGCCGTCGCCATCGAGACCTTTGCAACTGAGTACTGTTTTAATGTTTGTGTCGATAAAGTTATCGGGAATATCCGTAAAATATATCCAGTGGCGGTTTTCAATCCATTCAATATCGCG
>CAIWIS010000763.1 GCA_903912795.1 uncultured Bacteroidales bacterium | reverse complement strand
TAGCCGAAAAGGTTAAGAATCAAGCTTCTGGCGAAAAAGTGGAGAAAGTGGACGAATGGCGTACCCGTGAGTTGCAAGGTCGGTTAGAATATGCTTTGATAAAAGGGATAAGCGATTTTCTGGAAGAGGATTTGGCTGAAGCATTAAAGGTTTATAGTTCTGCTATCGAAATTATTGAACAACCGCTTATGAGTGGTATGAACATCGTGGGCGATTTGTTTGGACAGGGTAAAATGTTTTTGCCACAAGTGGTGAAAACGGCTCGTACCATGAAAAAAGCAGTGGCCATTTTACAACCCGAAATTGAACGTACCAAAGTTCCTGGGCAAAGTTCGTCGGCAGGTAAATTCCTGATTGCTACAGTAAAAGGGGATGTGCATGATATTGGTAAAAATATCGTTTCGGTGGTGTTGGCATGTAATAATTTCGAAGTAATTGATTTGGGCGTAATGACTCCAACTGAAAAAATTATTCAAACAGCTATTGATGAAAAAGTGGATATTGTAGGTTTGAGTGGATTGATAACTCCATCGCTCGAAGAAATGACCTATGTAGCTTCGGAAATGGAAAAAGCAGGACTAAAAATTCCACTTTTGATAGGTGGCGCAACTACTTCGAAAATACATACCGCTGTAAAAATATCTCCTAACTATTCAGGGCCAGTAGTTTATGTAAAAGACGCATCTATTAATACATTTATTGTATCGCAATTAATGAATTCCAATACTTTGCCAACTTATATGGCCGAAGTTAATGCAGAATATCAATTACTTAGGGATAAACAAACCAAAAAGGTGAATTTGCTAAGTCTTGATGAAGCTAAAAGTAGAAAGCCAAATTTATTCTAATAAAGAGTTTGTATTAAAAGAGTTTTTGAACGCAAATTTTCACAAATAATATTTATATCATAATCTATACTTGAATAGTTTGTGAATATACTGAATTTGCGGTTATTTGCGTATTTTGCGTTCATTTTTTCTTTTAATATACTAGTGTTCAAAAATCATTTTATCGATTCAAAACCCTGTTCCAAGTCGGCTTTAATATCGGCAATGTGCTCAATACCAACCGAAATTCGCAATAATCCTGGGAAAACACCAGCCGAAATTTTATCCTCGGGCGACAATTGTTCGTGAGTTGTAGCTGCAGGGTGAATTATCAATGATTTTGCATCGCCCACATTGGCTAAGTGGCTGATAAGTTTCAGACTATCAATCAGTTTGTCCGCTTTTTCAGCATCGCCTTTAAGTTTGAACGAAAGTACACCACCATAACCACGTTTTAAGTATTTGTTAGCCAAATCATGGTACGGACTGCTTTTCAATCCTGGATAATTTACATATTCCACCGCTGGATGATTTTCAAGCCAAATTGCTAATTCCAAAGCGTTTTGAACATGACGCTCTACGCGCAATGACAATGTTTCTAAGCCTTGTAACAGCATAAACGAATTGAAAGGACTAATTGCATTACCCCAGTCGCGAAGTCCTTCAACACGAGCACGTATATTGAACGCAATATTGCCGAAAGGTCCATTAGTTCCAAACACATCCCAAAATATCAATCCATGATAACTATCCGAAGGTTCAGTAAATGCAGGGAATTTACCATTGCCCCAGTTGAATTTACCACTATCCACAATAACTCCACCTAACGATGTTCCATGTCCGCCTATCCACTTTGTAGCCGATTCAACAACTACACTTGCTCCATGCTCAATAGGACGGAAAATTGCACCACCTGCACCAAACGTATTATCCACAATAAGTGGAATACCATGTTTGTCGGCTACAGCTGCAATAGCCTCAAAATCAGGGATATTTAAATCAGGGTTTCCAATGGTTTCCAAATAAATGGCTTTTGTGCTATCATCGATCAATGCTTCGAAAGTTTCCGGTTTATCGTCGACAGTGAATTTCACTTCAACACCCAAGCGTTTAAATTGGTTTTTAAACTGATTGTACGTTCCGCCATATAAATGCGAAGTAGATACAAAATTATCGCCAGCTTGTAAAATATTATTGAGTGCTAAAAATTGAGCCGATTGTCCCGACGAAGTTGCCAAAGCAGTTACACCGCCTTCGAGCGCAGCAATACGTTTTTCGAAAACATCGGTTGTAGGGTTCATCAATCGAGTATAGATATTCCCGAATTTGCGAAGGGCAAATAGATCAGCACCATCGGCTGCATCATCAAAAACATACGAACTAGTTTGGTAAATAGGTACTGCACGTGCTTTTGTTGTTCCGTCAACTACTTGACCAGCATGTACTTGTAAAGTTTCAAATTTTAGTGACATATCTTGATTATTAATTGTTAATTCTAAATTGTTAATTAAAGAGGGTATTCATCAAAAGCATAAAGTAAGGTCGATAAATAACGTTCGCCAGTATCGGGTAATAAAACTACGATGTTTTTACCTTTATTTTCGGGACGAAGTGCAATTTGAGTTGCACCGTAAGTTGCTGCTCCACATGATATTCCTACTAAAAGCCCTTCTTGCTTAGCTAACTCACGAGCAGTTAAAATGGCCTGATCATTCGAAACTTTAATTACTTCATCTACTACAGATGCATCGTAATTTTTAGGAATAAAACCAGCGCCAATACCTTGAATTTTGTGAGGACCAGGAGCTCCACCCGATAGTACAGGAGAGTCAGCAGGTTCAACTGCAATAATTTGAATGTTCGGATTCCTTTCTTTTAAAAATTTCCCAACACCAGCTACTGTACCACCTGTACCCACTCCTGCAACAAAAATATCTACTTTACCATCTGTATCGTTCCAAATTTCGGGACCAGTAGTTTTATAATGTACTTTTGGGTTCGATGGATTCTCAAATTGTTGTGGTAAAAATGAGTTTGGATTTGCTTCGTGCAATTCCTGTGCCTTAGCAATGGCACCTTTCATTCCTAATGCGCCTGGTGTAAGTACCAAGTTTGCTCCAAATGCTTTTAATAAATTACGTCGTTCAATACTCATGGTTTCGGGCATGGCAAGCGTTAATTTATAGCCTTTTACTGCCGATACCATTGCTAATCCAATACCTGTGTTTCCACTTGTAGGTTCAATAATTTCAACACCCGGTTTCAAAATACCTGCTGCTTCAGCATCTTCAATCATAGCTAACGCAATTCGTTCTTTAACGCAACCAGCAGGATTAAATAATTCTAATTTTACAATCAAATTGGCTGCAACACCTTTATTGATACTGTAATTTGATAATTGAACTAAAGGCGTTTTACCAATAAGTTCGTTTACGTTTTTTGCAATCTGTGCCATATTATAATTTTTTTAAGTATGTAATATTTGATAGTTTTGTGTTATTGATTTTGATAATGCAAAGATAAAGCGCTGAAAAATCATCTACAATCGCAATCATGGGGTATTTTATATACCATATTTATGGTAGGTGGCTTGTTTTACTAACAAATCACTATTTCTTAAGAACTTATTTATCAGTATCTTTGTTAAATAATTCATAAATTGATATTTTATAGGTATCAATTTGTATTACTCTGAATTATATTGAATTATGTGAATTATTATGATAAACAAAATATATCAACTAACCGATTTTTTACCTACAACAAAAAAAGAACTCGAACTGCGCAGTTGGGATGAAGTGGATGTAGTGTTTTTCACAGGCGATGCCTACATCGACCATCCTGCTTTTGGTGCAGCTGTTATTGGGCGAATTCTTGAAGCAGAAGGACTGCGTGTAGCCATTGTGCCACAGCCTAACTGGCGCGATGACCTGCGCGATTTCAAGAAAATGGGACGACCACGTATGTTTTTTGCCGTTTCGGGCGGAAATATGGATTCTATGGTTAATCATTACACGGCCAACAAACGGCTGCGCTCCGACGATGCCTATTCGCCTGATGGCAAACCCAATATGCGTCCTGATTATGCAACTATTACTTACTGTAATATTATCAGAAAACTATATCCCGAAGTTCCTATTGTAATTGGTGGTATTGAAGCCTCGCTCCGCAGGTTTACGCATTACGATTATTGGTCAGATAAACTGATGCCAAGCATATTAGTTGATTCTAAAGCGGATATTTTGATTTATGGCAATGGCGAAAAACCGATACGCGAACTGGTTACACGCATTAAAAACGGTGAAACTATCAAGGAAATGATGGATATTCCGCAAACTTCTTTTTTGGCAAAAGAAATTCCAACATCCAAATTTATTGATAAAACACTTGTTTCGCACGAAACTTGTTTGGTAGATAAAAAACTCTATTCTTCTAATTTTAAGCATATTGAAATAGAAAGTAACCGCATTGAAGCCGACCGCTTGTTGCAAAAAACAGGCAATCGTTGGGTAGTGGTTAATCCGCCATACGAACCGCTTTCGGAAGCCGAATTGGATGCCTCTTTTGATTTGCCATATACCCGTTTGCCACACCCAAAATACAAAGGTAAAACCATTCCGGCATTCGAAATGATAAAGTTTTCGGTAAATTTGCATCGTGGCTGTTTTGGCGGTTGTGCTTTTTGTACCATTTCGGCACATCAGGGCAAGCACATTGTGTCGCGCTCAAAGGAATCAATTCTGAATGAGGTGAAGAAAGTAACCGAAATGCCAGATTTCAAAGGATATATAAGCGATTTAGGTGGTCCTTCGGCCAATATGTACGGACTCAAAGGAATTGATATGGACATTTGCCGGAAATGCAAAAAACCTTCGTGCATTCACCCCAAAGTATGTTTTAATTTGGATACAAATCACAGTCGGCTAATCGATATTTATCGTTCGGTGGATAAAATGCCAGGCATTAAAAAATCATTCGTTGGGAGCGGAGTGAGGTACGATTTATTGTTGAGCGATACCAAAAGCGAAGAGGCAAATAAAAGCCATTCCGAATATATTAAAGAGCTGATTATCAAACATGTATCAGGTCGTTTGAAAATTGCACCCGAGCATACTTCCGATAAAGTGTTATATACGATGCGCAAACCATCGTTTAGTTATTTTGCAAAATTCAAAGAGCAGTTTGAGCAAATAAACCGCGAAGCCGGGCTAAATCAACAACTGATTCCTTATTTTATATCGAGTCATCCAGGTTGCAAAAACGAAGATATGGCCGAATTGGCAGTTTTGACTAAGAAAATGGATTTCAAGCTGGAGCAAGTTCAGGATTTTACACCAACTCCTATGACTTTAGCCACCGAAATTTATTATTCGGGCTATCATCCTTACACCTTAGAACCCATGTATACAGCCAAAAGTAAAAACGAAAAGCTAGAACAACGTAAATTCTTTTTTTGGTACAAACAAGAATATAAAGGAGCAATTATAAGGGATTTGCAAAAAATGAAAAGAGGCGATTTACAAAGTAAACTATTTGGCAGATAGAACCAACTACTGAAAACTATTTGGTTTAGTTAGAACAAAAAAATAGGGACTAAATAAGTTTATTAGTCCCTTATTTAGTCCTTATTGAATGCAATGTGCTGATAATCAGCATTTAATGCGGAGAGAGAGGGATTCAAACCCCCGGTACCTTGCAGTACGGCGGTTTTCAAGACCGCTGCAATCGATCACTCTGCCATCTCTCCAGGGATCGTCTTTTCTTCAAAGGCGCTGCAAAGATAATGCTTTTTCTTGAACTTACAAGCATAATCAGAGACTATTTATACAATAACCAAATACCATTTTATTTGAAAATATTAAAGTAATTGTATATCAGCAAATTGTCCGATTACAATTAGTTAAACTGTTTTTAAATATTCAGTAATATTTTTTTCGATACGGGCTGTAATGTTACTTACATCGGCTCTATCAAAGTTTTCACCCGAAATATTTTCGAACAATTCGATATAACGTTCACTGATGCCGGCTACAATTTCGGGTGTCATTTCAGGTACTTTCTGACCTTCCTTGCCCTGAAAACCATTTTCCATAAGCCACTCGCGTACAAACTCTTTCGAAAGTTGTTTTTGCGCCTCGCCTTTATCAAAAAGTTCCTGATAGGTTTCAGCGTAGAAGTAACGCGAAGAATCCGGCGTATGAATTTCGTCAATCAGATAGATTTTACCATCGCGGCGTCCGAATTCATATTTGGTATCTACGAGAATCAAACCACGAGCTGCTGCCATTTCAGTGCCACGTATAAACAATGCCATGGTATATTTTTCCAATGCTTCATATTCTTGAACGGTAACCAAACCTTTGCTCAAAATTTCTTCACGTGTAATATCTTCATCGTGCAATCCGTACTCAGCTTTGGTAGTAGGAGTGATGATAGGTTGCGGGAAACGTTGGTTTTCACGCATGCCATCAGGTATTTTTACGCCGCAAATTTCGCGCACGCCACTTTTGTAGGTTCTCCATGCACTTCCGCAAAGATAACCGCGTACAATCATTTCTACAGGATATCCTTCGCAACGAAGTCCTACAGTTACCATTGGATCAGGGCTTGCAAGTTTCCAGTTTGGAACAATGTCAGCCGTTGCATCCAAAAACTTAGCTGCAATCTGATTCAACATTTGTCCTTTGTAAGGAATTCCTTTTGGTAAAACCACGTCGAATGCTGATATCCGGTCGGTTGCAACCATCACGAGCAAATCGTTTTTCACTGTGTACACATCACGTACTTTGCCGTGGTATACATTTTTCTGTCCATCAAAATGGAAATCGGTGTTTGTTAGTGCGTTCATATTATTTTGAGTTTATTTGTTTTTTAAGTTTAAAAATTTCATTTTCTTGTTTCTCTTTAGGGTTTTGTGATTGACTTTGTTTCTCATATGCCTCCACAATCCTCTGTACGAGTTTATGTCTCACTATGTCTTTTACATCAAATTCAACTTTGGCAATTCCTTTTACATTTTTCAAAACTTCCAAAGCATCTTTTAAACCTGATTTTTGGGAATAAGGCAAATCAATTTGCGTCATATCG
>CAIWIS010000762.1 GCA_903912795.1 uncultured Bacteroidales bacterium | reverse complement strand
TTATATGTCAAAATATCAGGATTGTGATGACTCTATTCGCAAAATTGATCTTCAAACCAAAGGCAGCTATATCGAAACCATGCATAATACGCAAAAGGATGCCGAAAAATCACGGAACTGGATTTGGTATATCTCTGTTCTGGCAATACTGATTATTGTATTATCAATACTATTTTATATCAGAAAGCACCGCAAAGGAATACAAACTATAAAAACAATTGAGGAAAAACAACTTGTTCAAAAAAAAGAATCCGTTCAGGAGATTGTTGAACGAACGAAGGAGGCATTGCATAAGTCGTTAAAAGAGAAACGAATTGAGTTAACAAAAAAAATAAAACAAAACACACCTGATGGACGACATGAAATGATACTTCAGTTGTACGATGAGTTGGTTCATTTCAAAAACAAGCAGCACTTTAAAAATGAAATGGATAATACATTAAACAATTTATATTCGAAATTAGAAACCAGTTATCCAAAATTAAAAACAAAAGAGAAACAATGGGCCTGTTTGAATATGCTTGAGATACCCAACGAAGAAAGTATGCAACTACTCGATTACAATACAGAAGCATATAAGAAAATGAAACAACGGTTTGCACAAAAAATTGGTGTTGATGCTGTAGCAAATATTGATGCGGTGTTAGAAAAAATTCTGTATGATGCAACCTGAAATATAAGCAGAACAAAATAAGTCAATAAATATACTAAGAAACAAAACCAATATCAGAACAGATTTGGTTTTGTTTTTACTAAAAGCGGAGAGTTTACTATTCGCTTTTTTTCGTTTTGCTTAAATCGCATTGTAGAAAATTGCCCCAAATCAGGGTCTTATTTCTGAAAAATTTACCCCTAAAACAAATTGTCCACCTTTTATTTTTTAAGTGCCTGATAATCAATGGCGCAAAAATCAAATTGTCCACCTCTTTTTTTTGCGAAAATTTGGAATAAGGCTTTCTAAATATCTAATTTTATCCAAAACAAATTCGATCGAAGTTTGAATATCAAAGTATTTAAAATCTGAAAGTGCTTATGCGACGAGTTTAATTTTCCGAAATGGTTCTAGAACATCAACGAACCTTAAGCAAATTTCATACGCACGAGTAAGGCATTTATTCAAGTATGAAAACTTCAAATTTTATTAAGCGTTCTTTATTTATTTTTTTTTCTGTGTTATCGGTAACTAATTTATTTGCTGAAGATATAACAATTAGAAAAACAGATCCCAAAGATCCGATTCCACCACAGCCGGAAAGTTTTTCGCAACTTATTCCTGTCACCGCTACCGAGGATAACTCCGAGTTGGCAGTGTATTTCGAAGAGGCTGTGGGTGATGCCACCATTACGGTGTACGATGCCAGCAACCAAGTAGTTTATCAGGATGTGATTGATACCGACTCGCAGAGCGCTGCGATTATCGATATCAGCACATGGAGCAGTGGGGTTTATACCATCACTATAAGCTATGGTACAACAAACCTTATTGGTGAGTTTACAATAGAATAATACCGATTGTACAATCGGCATTAACAACAGTAGACATGAAAATGACTTTAGGTCATTTTATATGTACAGTTGGTATAATAC
>CAIWIS010000761.1 GCA_903912795.1 uncultured Bacteroidales bacterium | reverse complement strand
GTTTCTCTATGATCGTCAGCGAAACGACGGTGGCTAAGTCTGAATTTTGTTTCGCCTCAATATACCGAAACTGTTCGACAGTTTGAAGATAGCACAGGTATTTCGTTTTATCCTGTAAAACAATTGAATTATCAGGGCAATTTAGTGGTAAACCGACGTTTGCCTACCGACGGTTATGTGTATATGCGCTCTGGCGTTTCAAATTTCGACGATTTCAATGCCAGCATTCGTTCTACCTATCTGAACACACGTTTTGGACTTGTTCAGCCTATCGATGCATTGTATGGGTATAACGAAACGAAATCGGCATTAAAACAAGCTAAACTAGCTTACGAAAGTTCGCGCAAAAGCTTAAAACGTGCTGAATTAGACCTTGTTTATCGTGTAACACAATCATTTTACAACCTGCTTTTGGTACAAAAAAGTGCTGAATTTGCCCGCATGGACCTCGACAGACAAACCAATGCCTCCGAAATATCGCAAAATAAATTTGCAGCCGGATTAATACGCGAAGTGGATGCTTTACAAATGGAAGTTGACTTGGCCGAATCGAAAAACAATTTCGACCTATCCAATGTAAATGTATCTTCGTCAATGAATTATTTAAAAGAAATTATTGGGTTGAATTTGTCCGATAGCATTTCACTTTCGTCCGAATTAAAATATGATATTGTAATAGTAGACCCCGAAAAAGCAGTACAAATGGCTTTTGAGAACCGACTTGAGTTAAGGGAACAAGATATTCAGATTGAAATAAATAAAATGAACGTAAAAAAGCAACGTGCCGAAGGCATGATCAAAGCCGATTTAACTGCTTATTACGAAAAAATTGGTGTAAATACAACGAATGTAAGTACTGGCTTTGGAACTGCAGTAAATAATTCGTTCGATGACTTTAAGAGAAGACCTCAGAACTATGGTGTAGGCATTAACATAACCGTTCCAATTCTGGATAATGGTGACAATAGAGCATTGGTAAATGCCGCAAAATCACGTTTATTGAAAAATGAAATTCTGAAACAGGATATCCAACGATCCATTGAAGTGGAAGTCCGCAATTTAGTTGCCGAATTAAATAGCAGTTTAAAACGACTTCAATTGCTCGAAAAAAACGTAATTGTGGCCGAAAAAAGTTTTGAAATAACCCGTCAACGTTTTTCGGATGGCGATATTGACAGTCAGGCTATAGCGCTTGAACGCAACAGGTTGAACAATGCCTACAACTCACATTTAAGTGCTTATATCAAATACCAACTTATGCTATCCGACATAACACGTAAAACTTTCTACGATTTTAAAACCAATGAAGTGATAAAGTGATTTTGAATAATAAACATCTGTTTTTAAACAGAAAAATGCAACTGACCAAAAAAAAATAAGCTAAAAATTTCTATCTCACAAAAAAACATATTATCTTAGTGCGATTTTTCGGGATAATAAAACAAACTCACAAACAAAATTGAAGACAGAAGCGTAATAATGCAGCCCTTCAATTATTTAATAAAAAAGATGGAAAATAACTATTGTATTATTATGGCAGGTGGTATTGGAAGCCGCTTTTGGCCTTTCAGTCGCAACAATCGTCCAAAACAATTTTTGGATTTCTTTGGTACTGGTCGCTCACTTTTGCAAATGACTTTTGACCGTTTTAGACACATGGTTCCAGCCGAAAATATTTTGATTGTTTCGAATGTAATTTACAAAGATCTCATTTTGGAACAGTTACCCGAAATAAAACCAGAACAAGTGCTTTTGGAACCAAACCGCCGAAACACAGCTCCTTGTATTGCTTATGCCGTAAACCGTATTAAAGCATTAACCGATAAAGCCAATATTGTTGTAGCTCCCTCGGACCATTTGATACTTAAAGAAATGGATTTTGTGGAGACTATTAAAACAGGTCTAAACTTTATCGAAAACAATAATTCTTTACTCACATTGGGGATTAAACCAAGCAGACCCGAAACCGGATATGGATATATTCAGATAGGTGAAGGCGACACCGCAATGCGCAAAGTGAAAACATTCACCGAAAAGCCGAATGCTGATTTAGCACAAATATTTTTTGAAACAGGCGAATTTTTCTGGAATTCGGGTATTTTCTTATGGAATTTACAAACTATTGACAAAGCTTTTGACACATTACTTCCCGAAGTTGCAACAAAATTTAACGAAGGAAAAAATGTTTATAATACACCTGACGAACAAGCATTTATCGACAAAATGTATCCAACCTGCCCCAATATTTCCATCGACTATGGAATAATGGAAAAAGCAGCTGATGTATATGTACTTTGTTCTGATTTTGGCTGGACTGATTTGGGTACTTGGGGTTCACTTTACGAAATGTCGCCTAAAGACGCCAACGAGAATGTGACGCTCAAATGCCAAAGCATGTTTTACGAAAGTAAAAATAACATCGTAGCACTTCCAAACAACAAACTTGCTGTAATTCAAGATCTTGATGGCTATATTGTAGCTGAATCGGATAATGTATTGCTTATATGTAAACTGGAAGAGGAGCAAAATATTCGTCAATATGTAAATGACGCTACAGTAAATTATCAGGAAAAATATATTTAAGGACAAGATTAGAAGTCAGAAATTAGAAGTATTTAAATTATTTTCTTGCTTTAATTTCATTTTCATGTATTTATCAACTTTCATCTTAAATTCTTTTTTCTAACTTCTGACTTCTAATTTCTAACTTGAGATTTTTAACTTCACAAACCATGGGACTTTTCAGTTTATATAAAAACAAAGAATACGGCTATCGCTACATTTACTACGACCCAAAAAAGGAAGAGAAAAAGGAGCGCGAAAAACAACGGGCTATGGAAGAAGGCACAATAGCCTATGAGCCAACTCTTAAAAGAGGAGTCTTTAGAGAGATGGCGAATAAAAATAAAAATTTCAGGTTAGAGCAAATGCGAAAATCGAATATTCGTTTAGCAATAATTTTAATTATTATGCTTACTTTTTTGTATTTGATTATTCGATAAAAGCTATTTAATTTATAATGAGTGATATTATCCATCTTTTGCCCGACTCGGTTGCAAACCAAATAGCAGCTGGAGAAGTTATACAGCGCCCAGCTTCAGTGTTAAAAGAATTGGTTGAAAATGCAATAGATGCAGGTGCTAGCTATATTCAGGTTGTAATAAAGGATGCTGGTCGTACACTCATTCAAGTGTCGGACAATGGCAAAGGGATGAGCGAAACAGATGCTCGCATGGCTTTTGAACGACATGCCACCTCCAAAATTCGCGAAGCATCCGATTTGTTCGAACTGCGCACTATGGGCTTTAGAGGCGAGGCATTGGCTTCGATAGCCGCTGTGGCTCAAGTTGAAATGCGTACGCGTCGCCATGAAGATGAATTGGGTGTAGCTGTTGAAATTGCCGGAACACGTGTTTTTAAACAAGAACAGGTGATGTGCGAAGCTGGAACTACTTTTTTTGTTAAAAATTTATTTTTTAATGTGCCAGCACGTAGGCGGTTTTTGAAAAGCGACAATGTAGAAAAATCACATATTCTTACCGAGTTTTACCGCATTGTATTGGTAAATCCGTCCATCGAATTTTCGTTTTTCGATGGCGACGAAGAAATGTATCGACTACCAAGTTCGAACCTGAAAATGCGTATTGATGCTCTTTTCAGCTCTCAAAAAAAGAAAATACAACAACAATTACTCTCTATCGAAACGGCCAATGGATTGGTCAATATTGTGGGCTTTATTGGCAAACCTGAGTTTGCACAAAAATCGGCTCAGCAGTATTTTTTTGTGAATGGCCGCTATATGCGCCACCCTTATTTTCACAAGGCGGTAACGCTGGCTTATAATCAGTTAATTCAGGCTTCGGATAATCCGAGTTATTTTATTTATTTTGAAGTAGATACACATTCAATCGACATCAATATTCATCCTACTAAAACGGAGATAAAATTTGAAAACGAACAAGCAATCTGGTCAATTTTATCGGCAACTGTAAAAGAAGCGTTGGGTAAATTTAATGTATTGCCATCCATAGATTTCGATCGCGAAAATGCTCCTGAAATTCCTGTAAACAGAAATATTGAAAACATAAAACCACCACAAACAAATTTCAACCCCGATTATAATCCGTTTAATGCATCCTACAAACGCCCTACACTCGATTGGGAAAAACTCTATGGTGGTTTCGAAAAAGATAGTGCTGTAAAACCATCTGAAGATTTTGGGGAAATTGGAGTGAATAAAGAAAATCAAATACCTTCAACTGTTGAGCATTTACTTATTGAGTCGGAACCCGAACAACAAAAGTTATCGCTTAGCGACGAATTTCAGTCGGCAAATTTTCAATTTAAGAGTCGTTTTATAATTACGGGAATAAAATCGGGCATGCTCATTATTGACCAACACCGAGCTCATGTTCGTATTTTATTTGAATCATACCTCAAAGAAATTGAATTGCATACTGCACATTCGCAGCAACTTATTTTTCCGGAGGAAATAGAACTGAACGATGATGATATGCTTCATTTTAAATCGATAGAGGAAGCGCTGTTGGCTGTTGGTTTCAACTTAACATTTAGCACTAAAAATCAGGTTAGTATTGTTGGTATTCCGAGTATGTTAAGTGCTTCGGGGATTGTTCAATTATTGCACGAAATGATTGAAAATGTGCGCACAACAGCAACCGACTCCAAGCAAAATTTGTATGAAAGTATTGCGCTGGCGTTAGCCAAATCGGCTTCAATCAAAACAGGACAAGTACTCACGCAACAAGAAATGTCGGATATTATCGACCGACTTTTTGCCTGTCAGAATAGCAATTACACGCCCGACGGAAAATCAATTCATACTACACTCACACAAAATGAATTGTTAGCTAAATTTGGATGATGATAAAACAATTTTTTTTTGTACTTTTGCATTCCATAATTTATAGCAAAAAACGAATATGGATCGCAAAAAAATCAAAACGGCCTTAGTGTCTGTTTATCACAAAGATAAACTCGATGTAATCATAAAAAAACTACATGCCGATGGCGTGGAATTTATATCAACCGGTGGAACTCAAAGTTTCATTGAGTCATTGGACATTCCGTGTAGTGCAGTCGAAGATTTAACAGGTTATCCTTCCATTTTGGGTGGACGCGTAAAGACATTGCATCCAAAAGTATTCGGTGGTATTCTTTCGCGTCGCGATTTAGATAGTGACAATTCACAACTCGAAGAATATGAAATTCCCGAAATCGACTTAGTCATTGTTGATTTATATCCATTTGAAGCCACTGTAGCAGCTGGTGCCGACGAGCCAACTACCATCGAAAAAATTGATATCGGAGGCATTTCGTTGATACGTGCAGCAGCCAAAAACTATAAAGATGTAATTATTGTTGCTTCGCAAGATCAATACCAACCGCTACTTGATGTATTGGAAGCAAACGGAGCAGCCACTACACAAGAAGAACGTCGATGGTTTGCTAAAGAAGCTTTTGCAGTTTCATCGCATTACGATTCGGCCATTTTTAATTATTTTGATGGTGAAGAAAAATCGGCTTTCCGCTTGACCGAAAACAACTCAAAGGTGCTTCGATATGGCGAAAATCCACATCAATCAGGTGTTTTCTTTGGTAAATTCGACGATATGTTCGAACAACTTCAAGGTAAAGAAATTTCGTACAATAATTTATTGGATATTGATGCCGCTGTAAATTTGATAAACGATTTCGAAGATATAACTTTTGCTATTCTAAAACATAATAATGCTTGTGGTATTGCTTCGCGCCCTGTATTGGTCGATGCTTGGAATGCTGCTCTGGCAGGCGATCCGGTTTCGGCTTTTGGTGGCGTTTTAATTACCAATGCCATTATCGACAAAGCTTCGGCTGAGGAAATAAACAAGATTTTTTTCGAAGTAGTTATTGCTCCAGATTACGATCTAGACGCATTAGAAATACTTGGACAAAAGAAAAACCGCATTATTCTTATTTTGAAAAATGCCAAAACAAACACGCAACAAGTACGTACGTTGCTTAATGGTGTGTTGGTTCAGGATAAAGATTTGAAAACTGAAACTGCCGACGACATGAAGGTGGTGACCGAGAAAGCTCCTACTGAACAAGAAATTGAAGATTTGATATTTGCAAATAAAATTGTAAAACATACAAAATCGAACGCCATTGTAATGGCCAAAAACAAACAACTCTGTGCTAGCGGTGTAGGGCAAACTTCGCGCGTGGATGCGTTGGAACAAGCCATTGAAAAGGCGGGTTCGTTTAATTTCGATTTAAATGGCGCTGTAATGGCTTCGGATGCATTTTTCCCATTCCCCGACTGCGTTCAAATAGCAGCTGAGGCAGGAATCACGGCAATTATTCAGCCAGGAGGATCAATAAAAGACCAGGACTCCATAGATGCTTGCAACAAAAACGGACAAGCTATGGTTACTACTGGATTCAGACATTTTAAACATTAAAAGGACGACAGACAAAGGACGACAGACGACAGACTACAGAAAGTCAAAAGTCAAAGGTCAAAAGTTGATAATCAGAAGTCTCAAAAAAAAATAACAATTAAAAACGGCGTAGCCAAATAACGTGCAAAGCACCAATATCGTGCAAAGCACCAATAACAGCGAAGCGAATAACGTGCGAAGCACAAATAACATACAATATGGGATTATTTTCATTTACACAAGAAATTGCTATTGACCTTGGAACGGCCAATACAATCATCATTCACAACGATAAAATTGTGGTGGATGAGCCTTCAGTAGTTGCTCTTGACCGACGTACCGATAAACTTATAGCTATTGGTGAACGTGCTCGTCAGATGCAAGGAAAAGAAAACGAAGGAATACGCACTGTTCGTCCATTACGAGATGGTGTGATTGCAGACTTTTATGCTGCCGAGTTAATGATTCGTGGAATGATAAAAATGATACCAACCAAAAATCACCTTTTCTCACCATCGCTCAAAATGGTGGTTTGTATTCCTTCGGGAAGTACGGAGGTCGAAATTCGTGCGGTACGTGACTCCTCGGAACATGCTGGAGGACGAGAAGTGTATATGATTTACGAACCGATGGCTGCTGCTATTGGAATTGGTATTGATGTAGAAGCGCCTACTGGCTGTATGATTGTTGATATAGGTGGTGGTACAACAGAAATTGCTGTAATATCACTCGGTGGTATTGTTTCCAACAAATCTATCCGTATTGCAGGCGACGACCTCACGTTGGACATTGTAGAATACATGGGTCGTATGCATAATATAAAAGTGGGCGAACGCACTGCCGAGATGATTAAAATCAATGTAGGTGCTGCTTTAACTGATTTGGAAGATGCTCCTGAAGATTGGATTGTACGTGGTCCAAACCGTATGACGGCTTTACCAATGGAAGTACCTGTTTCGTATCAAGAAATAGCACATTGCCTCGAAAAATCGATTTCGAAAATTGAAGCTGCTATCTTGAGTGCATTGGAACAAACGCCTCCTGAATTGTATGCCGATATTGTTGAAAAAGGAATTTACCTTGCTGGAGGTGGTGCTTTGCTTCGCGGACTTGATAAACGCTTGACTGATAAGTTGAACATTCAATTCCACATTGCCGATGATCCATTGCGTGCTGTAGCTCGTGGTACTGGTATTGCGTTGAAAAACGTTGATAAATTCTCGTTCCTCATTCGCTAATCCTAAAGAACTTTGAAGCAGGTAGGGATTATGAAACTTTAGTTTTATGATTTTACCTGCTTTTTTTTACAATAGCACTCAAATTTGTAAAATCAAATGCGCAATCTTTTTAATTTTTTGATTCAATACAGTGTCTTGATATTATTCCTAATTTTGGAATTAATATCCATAGGCCTTATTGTAAAGAATCAGGAATATCAAAAAAGCGTTTTCTTATCATCGAGCAATTCTACAGTGGCTTCGATGTACGAAATGAGTAATTCGGTTGTTGAGTTTTTTAAACTAAAGGCTTCCAACGAAACACTCTCCGATGAGAATACCGCTTTGAAAAACGAAATTATTCAACTGCGTAATAGGCTCGAAACAATAAAACCTATTTCAAAAGATTCCATTCGTTTTCGTATCCCGCCCGAAATGGAATACAAATTTATTTCGGCCAAAGTTATAAATAGCTCTACCAATAAATTGCAAAATTACATTACACTTAACAAAGGTATACGTGATGGCATAAAAGTAGACATGGGTGTGGTGAGCGATTTGGGTGTAGTTGGAATTGTAAAAACTGTTTCGGATAAATTTGCAGTTGTTATTCCAATTTTGAACGACAAAATCAGAATTAATTGTAAATTTACGAAAAGTAATTACAGTGGACCACTGCAGTGGACAGGTTTTAACTATCAGTTTGCCAGCCTCAACGACATTGCTCGACACGTAAAATTTGCATTGGGCGACTCCCTTGTAACTAGTGGATTTACAAATACTTTTCCCGAAGGTATTCCTGTTGGCACCATCGACAATTTCAATATTAAGGAAAGTGACCCCTACTACAGCATACGTGTGAAATTAGCAGTTGATTTCCGCACACTTTCGCATGTAAAAGTTATTGATTACAAAAATTATCGTGAACAACGCTACTTAGAACAAGTTGCAACAGAAAAATAAGTATGCTTACTGTAATTCAAAACATAATATTATTCATTGTACTAATACTTGCCCAAGTACTGGTACTTAACAACATACAATTTCTAGGATTTATAAATCCCTATATTTACGTTCTTTTTATTATTTCGCTGCCTGTAAGTTTGCCTCGCTGGCTTACACTTATTTTGGCATTTGCAATGGGCATTTTAATCGATGTTTTTTCGAATACATTAGGTATGCATGCCGCAGCTGCCGTACTGATTGCATACGCTCGGAGTTTTATAATTAAACTCTTTACATCCATCGACGAAGGTAATAACCCAACACCTTCCTTTCACACATTTGGTGTAGGAGCCTACATAAAATATATATTTGTGATGGTATTTTTGCATCATGCCACATTGTTTTACCTCGAAGCATTTTCGTTTTCTCATTTTTGGTTGATACTTTTTAAAACTTTATTAAGTTCAACAATTACAATTTTAATTATCCTCGGATTAAAATCGATGAGTAGGAGATGATAAACGATTCACTACAAAGCAGGCAAAGAGTGATTGCTACTATTATTACAGTAGTGATAGTGATTTACATTCTGAGGTTATTTTCCATACAAATTTTACAAAGCAGATACAAAGAGGGTGCCGACAGTAATGCTTTTTTGAAAAAAACTCTTTTCCCTCCACGTGGACTTATTTACGACCGAAATGGTGTATTATTAGTTTATAATAAGCCCGCTTATGATATTACACTTATTATACGCGAGATTCACAATATTGATACAATCTCACTTTGCAGGTCGTTGGATATCAGCAAAGTAGAATTTATCGAAAGAATAAAAAACATCAAAGATAGACGAAAAAACATGGGTTATTCGTCGTACACGCCTCAAATTTTTATGACACAATTGGACATAAAAGATGTGGCTACTTTTCAGCAATCGATGTACAAATACCCTGGCTTTTATATTCAAAACCGTACTTTGCGCGAATATGCTTACCCCAATGCCGCGCATGTATTGGGTAATATTGGCGAAGTAACACAACGACGAATTGAAAAGGACGATTATTACAAGTCAGGCGATTATGCAGGTAGAGATGGCATAGAGTATACATACGAAAAATCGCTGCGCGGTATAAAAGGAATGGAAATTTTATTGCGCGATGCCAAAGGACGCATAAAAGGGAAATATGATAATGGGAAAAGTGACATACCTGCGAGTGCTGGTCAAAATCTAACGCTTACGTTGGACATGAAACTACAAATACTTGCCGAAAAATTGATGACAGGTAAAGTAGGCAGTGTAGTTGCCATTGAGCCCAAAACAGGTGAAATTCTGGCTTTGGTTTCCAATCCAGCGTTCAATCCGTCGATATTGGTAGGCCGTCAGCGTTCAAAAAACTACAACGCTCTACTCAACGACCCCACAAAACCACTTATGAACAGAGCCACACAAGCTCAATATTCACCTGGATCGGCCTTTAAACCTTTACAAGCTTTGGTTTGTCAACAAATGGATGGTATAAACTCAAACACAAGATTTGCCTGTAGTGGAGAGTCATCGTCACCCATAAAATGCACTCACTCACACGGTTCACCAGTGGATTTGGAACAAGCAATAGAGCAAAGTTGTAATCCTTACTTTTGGCATGCCTTCCGCAGCACTATCGAGAAAGATGGTTACGGCGAAAAAAACTTAATTTTCAGAACTAATTACGACGAGTGGGTTGACAGAATGAAAAGCTTTGGATTGGGCGAAAAATATACCGACGGCGACTTGTACGAACAATCGCGAGGATATATTCCCACGCAAAAGTTTTACAATAAAGTATACAAAGCCGAAACAGGTTGGCGTGCTATAACCATTCGTTCGAATTCCATCGGGCAAGGTGAAGTATTGGTAACTCCCTTACAATTAGCCAATTCGATGGCTGCTGTTGCTAACAATGGCTATTACATCACCCCACATTTACACAAATCAGACACCATGCTGACCAAAATACATCGTGTAAAAGTGGACCAAAAGTATTTTCCTATTGTATTCGATGGCATGTCGCGTGTATTTGAATCGGGTACAGCACGTTTATCGCAATTAGACAGTGTACAGATGTGTGGTAAAACAGGTACAGTTCAAAATCCACATGGCAAAGATCACTCGCTTTTTGTTGGATTTGCACCCCGCGAAAACCCAAAAATTGCAGTAGCAATTGTAGTTGAAAATGCCGGATTTGGATCAACTTACGCAGCACCAATTTTCAGCTTAATGGCTGAACTCTACTTAAAAGGAAAAATTACACGAACAGAATTAGAAGAACGAGTAACCAAAATTGTAACAAATGCCAATGTCAAAGAACGTTAGTATGAAATATGCCTTGGACTGGACTACGGTGGCTTACTTCGTAATTCTGGTTTTAATGGGTTGGGTCAGTATTTATGGTGCCAGCTACAATTTCGATCAATCGGGCATTTTGGATTGGAATCAGCGTGCCGGAAAACAATTTGTATGGATACTCACTGCCTTTGGCATTGGGGGGATGCTGTTACTCGTCGATTATAAAATGTATAACTTCTTTGCCTATTTTATTTATGCAGCCACAATAGCATTATTAATTTTGACCATTTTTGTTGCGCCCGATATAAAAGGCTCCCGATCATGGTTGGTGATTGGGCCAGTGAGCTTTCAGCCTGCCGAACTTGCCAAAATGGCTACATCACTTGCTTTGGCTCGCTTTATGAGTTCGTACAATTATAAAATAAAAAATTGGAAGGATATCATTCCGCTCGGAATGTTTATATTATTGCCTTTTATTCTTATTATATTACAAAAAGAAACGGGTTCGGCATTGGTATTTGTAGCACTTTTACTTATGCTTTACCGCGAAGGAATGAATGGTATTGTACTACTAATGATAGTATTAGCCATTATATTATTTGTTGTAGTTATACGATTTAGCATGGCAACAATAGGAGTAGAACAAGGCACAGTAGGTTTTATTGCTGCCATGCTCCTTATACTTGCACTTCAGTTGGGATATGCGTTTTTCCTAGCTCGACAACGAAAAGAAACAGGATATTCGCTTATTGGAATTGCGGTAATGACAATATTTACACTGATTATAAACCAATGGTATAATGTAAATTTTAATTATGCTAGTATTGTAATTGTGATACTCACTACCTTTTATTGGCTCTTTAATGGCATTTTGAATAGAAACAAACAGATATGGATGGTAGCTGCTATTTCAATAGGCTCTGTTTTTTTCTGTTATTCGTCGGATTATCTATTCGAAAAAGTATTAGAACCGCATCAACAAGTGCGTATTAAAGTACTACTCAATATGGAGGACGACCTTTCGGGGGCAGGCTACAATGTAAATCAATCAAAAATTGCCATTGGCTCAGGTGGTTTCTTTGGAAAAGGTTTTTTAAATGGCACTCAAACCAAACTTAAATACGTACCTGAACAGGATACCGATTTTATATTTTGCACTGTGGGTGAGGAACATGGTTTTTGGGGTTCAACGCTTGTATTGTTTATCTATTGGCTGTTGCTAATGCGTATTTTGCGTATTGCCGAACGACAGCGTGAATCATTTAACCGAATTTATGCCTATTGCGTAGCAAGTATATTTTTCTTTCACTTAATGATTAATGTAGGTATGGTGCTTGGAATAATGCCCGTTATTGGTATTCCTCTTCCATTTTTCAGCTATGGAGGTTCGTCGCTTTGGGGTTTTACAATTATGCTTTTTATATTGCTTAGGCTGGATGCTTCAAGGATAGAACGACTTAGATAAGATGTTAGCGGTAAACGGTAAGAGGTAAGTAATAAGAGATAAGAGTGAGATTCAAAAAAATATATATCGAAATAACAAATAGCTGCAACTTTGCTTGCAGCTTTTGTTTTAAAACAGAGCGAACCACCAGGTTTATGTCGCCCGAGGAGTTTGGCGTGATTCTGCAAAAAATTAAACCGTATACAAACTATATTTACCTGCATGTATTGGGTGAACCACTTTTGCATCCGCATTTAGATGAGATATTAAGCTTAGCCAAAAATGCAGAGATCAATGTAAATATCACAACGAATGGCGGTCTTTTAAAGCGAAAAGAAGAAATTTTATTCACAAATCCACCTCGTCAAATCAATATTTCGCTCCACGATGCAGAGGAAAATATTGCCGAGAGTGAATGGGGAAATTACATGGATAGCGTTTTACATTTTGCTACCAAAGCAGCTTCTAACACCTATATCAATATGCGTATGTGGAATGGTGGAGTTGAAACAAGTCAGAAATTTAATACATTTTTTTTAAGCAAGATAGCAGATTATTTCAACAAGCCAACGGATGAACTTATTAAAAATGAAAAAGATACAGGATTAAAACTAGCCGATCACATTTTTCTACAAACTGCTCCCCGTTTCGACTGGCCCGATGGCGAAACGCAACGCAACGAAACACATAAAACCTGCTATGCATTGCGTGACCAAATTGCGCTTCTGGTTGATGGAACCATCGTTCCGTGCTGTTTAGATGCCGATGGAGCAATTAATTTGGGTAATATTTTTACTGATAATTTTGACGAAATATTAAACGGTGAACGCGCTCAAAAAATCAGAAATGGATTTATTAACCACACCATCACCGAAGACCATTGTAAAACTTGTGGATTTTTTATATAGATGACGGACGACAGCAATAACTATAAATAACAACAAATAACGCACGAAGTGCCTAATAACGCGAAGCATAATAACGCACGAAGTGCCTAATAACGCACGAAGTGCCTAATAACGGCGATGCCTAATAACGCACGAAGTGCCAAATAACGCACGAAGTGCCAAAAAACGCGAAGCAGAATACATGTCTCAAAAAATAGTTTTTACATTAAATACCAATGGTGGTCTGGGTTG
>CAIWIS010000760.1 GCA_903912795.1 uncultured Bacteroidales bacterium | reverse complement strand
ATTTGTACCCTTTCTGCATCTTCCATATAAATAGCGGGACGGCTATCGTTAGTTTGCAAATTAAACTGTACATTTTCAAGTGTAATATCTTTCACATGACGTAGATACAAGCCATAAGCAGGTAGCACATAGCCCCACATACGACATTCGGGATAGCCTTTTTCATTTTCGGGTAATGTTATATTGGCATCACTCAAAGTTCCGCCACCATAAATATTGCAAATAATATCTTTTAAAACCACATTTTCAACATTAAAACCCGGAACGCCACTAATGGAATTGGCACAAAGACTTTTGGTAGAAGCGATGATATTGCTTATCATCACATTTTTTAATGAACCTGTCGGATTCTTGCGACTGCCCAACTTGATAAAAATAGGAGTTAATACGTCGTTAATGATTATATTGTTGACATTGATGTTTTCCATGCTTCCACCATCCACTATTTCGAGTGCAATACCGGCCAAACCTCTGATGTTGTCGTTCTGACCATCTTTCAGCTCTCCCCTTTGAGTTTTAACCGACCCTGTTTTTTTTACCACACAATTAGTTATGGTTACATTACGGAATCCGCCATAGGATGCTGTTCCAAATTTTATAGCGTTGCAATTAGATGAAATCACACAGTTAGAAATAACTACATTTTCGCACAGTAATCTGCTATCGCTTTTCAGGCAAATAGCATCATCATTTGAATTGATAATGCAATCAGACATTGTCACATTTTTACTGTCAATATCTATCCCATCGTTATTATGGTTTCCGTGATTATAAACGTTTATTCCTCGTATTTGAACGCCATCGCAAGCAAAGTAGTGTTGTAGCCAAAAAGCAGAATTGGTAAGCGTAACATTCTCGACCTTTACATTCCGGCATTTTACAAACATAATTACTTTGGGGCGATTGGGGTTATCGTCAAAAGTATTGTACTATTTACTGTCACCATTTCCGTTGATCGTTCCTTCGCCCATGATGGCTATGTTCTCGACGTTATCGGCATAGATCAATGCTTTGCTTGGCATCGCTTTCCAGTGGGCACGGTGCGTTTGAGCACCCGAAAACGAAGGTTTGTTCTCGGGATAATTCTCGATAAATTGTGAACCTTTTATTACGGATCCGCGAGAAAGATAGAGCGTAACATTGCTTTTCAAGTAGATGGTGCCACTCATAAAAACGCCAGCAGGAATTACAACCCTACCACAATTCACAGCAGCCGCATCTATGGCTGCTTGAATAGCTTTGGTGTTGAGTTTTATACTATCGGATTTTGCTCCAAAAGCAACTATATTAAAATCCTGAGCCTGAACCAACAGGCTTATTAAACTGAATACTAAAACTAAACAATTTCTAATCATTGTAATTTATTTATTTTTTGCGTTCAATAATTCCAACATTTGTTTATACTCCATTTTTTCTTCAGCTGCTGTTCCCAATAATTCAATCACATTTTTGTAACGGGTATTGAAGTTTTCAATTTCTGTTTGAATAGCTGCAGGATTGTAGGTTAGTGCAGTCCCTGTTTGCGAAATGCGCACCATTTCCTGAAAATCATATTTGGCTTTATCCAACCGCACATTCGAAGCCAGTTTTACAGCTTTCAATAAATCGGCAAACTGACCTTTCTTGCCCGAAAGTTGCGCAATATCTCCTTCCATAAATTCAACTTCTACCACTGTTTTTTGATTAACCGCAAAATCGGAAGTGAAAACTACGGTGGTTAGTTCTTCGCCATTGTAGTTCCAACTGTTTTTAGTTGCATTTTCGCTAAAGTCAATTATTTTTCCATTCACTTTCACCGTTTTGGCTGGGAAAGAACAAGGGAAACGCAACTCAAACGAACGTTCGTTTACCATGCCCGGGTAGCTTCCCTTGGTCGGATTTACAACTACGGTTGTGGTATTTCCTGTTTTAGTGAAGTTGATTTCGGTTTTTGCAAAAGCGTTTTGTTTGAAATTATTATTGTTGCCTTCGTCCTCATACAAAGTAGTTGCTCCTGATTTGCCGGGATAAACAGACAATATCAAGGGATTCAGTTTTTTATCATCTACGCGGTTCATGTGAGGCT
>CAIWIS010000759.1 GCA_903912795.1 uncultured Bacteroidales bacterium | reverse complement strand
TCAATACACCACTCATAACGGCTTGTCAGAAAACAAAGTTTATGGCATTTTGGATGATGAAATTGGTAATCTATGGTTAAGTACAGACCATGGACTATCTATGTTTGAAAGAAAGAAAAGCCTTTTTAAAAACTTTGATGAAAATGATGGTTTACAAAGCAATGAGTTTTATTCTAATTCATATCTTAAAGCAACTGATGGTATGATGTATTTTGGTGGTTTTAACGGCTTTAATACTTTTGATCCTAAAAACATTGTTGTTAATAAGTGCATTCCGAATATTGTTTTTACTAACTTTATGTTGTTTAACAAGGAGGTGCAAATTGGAGAAGATAAATCGCCATTGAAACAGTCAATAACAGAATGTTCTGAAATAGAATTAAGTTATAGTCAAAATGTTTTTTCAATTGATTTTGCGTCTTTAAATTTCACATCACCTAATAAAAATCAATACGCCTATTTTCTGGAGGGTTTTGATAAAGAGGAGAATGGCTGGAATTATATTGGGCAGAAACATTCTGTTACATTCACAAATCTTCCTCCAGGCAAATATAAATTGAAGGTTAAAGGCTCAAATAATGATTTGAAATGGAATGAAAAAGGCTCAGAGTTAAGCATAAGAGTTAATCCACCTTTTTGGAAAACGTGGCAAGCCGGTTTACTTTATTTTATTGCAAGTGCTGGCTTGGTTTTCATGTTCATGAGGTTTACAGTAATGAGAACAAAATTGAAACTGGATTACGAAAACGAGCATTTAGAAAAATTAAGGAGTGAAGAAAACTATCAAATGAGACTTTCATTTTTTACAAATATCTCACATGAATTTAGAACTCCCCTGACATTGATATTAGGTCCAATAGATAGTATAATGAAAAATATCTCTCACGATTCTACAATTTATGAACCGCTTCGATTGGTACAAAGAAATAGCAAGAAACTTTTTAATCTGGTAAACGAATTGTTAGATTTTAGAAAGTTAGAAGCAGGTAAAATGGTTCTCAAGTATCAAAAAAGCAATATTGTAGCATTTTTACGTGAGGTTTATGACAATTTTATTGAATTCTCAACTGAGAAACAAATTCAATACACTTTCTTTAGTGAGAAACAGGAATTGGTGTCATGGTTCGATCCAAAGGTAATTGAGAAAATTCTTTCAAACTTGATTTCAAACGCTTTCAAATATACCGATGACAAAGGTGAAATTTCAATAATGATAAACCATATTCGTTCAGAGCAACATAAAAACGAGAGCAAGACAAATGAATTATTAGAAACATTAAAAATTATTGTAAAGGATACAGGAAAAGGAATTTCAGAATCCAAGATACCGTACGTATTTGATAATTTTTATCGAAATGAAACTGGAGCAGGTTCTCAAAAAGTTGGTTCAGGTATTGGATTATCATTCACAAAAGATTTAGTAGAAATGATTGGTGGTAGAATTTCTGTAGAAAGTAATGTGGGTGAAGGTACACGATTTTATGTTGAAATACCACTTATTTACAATCCAATAAATGATTCATCTTCCAAAATTGAATTTGTCGATTCAGAAGAAGTTCCGGAAATTATGAGTAAAGATTTGCAAATTGTTGAGAATAACTGGATTCAATCCAATTTGCCACAAATTAATAATGAGGACAATACAACAATAATTCTGGTTGTTGATGATAATAAAGATATTCGTTCGTACATAAGGTATAATCTTGAGCGTAAATATAAAATAATTGAAGCTGATGGTGGTCAACAAGCAATAATAATTGCACAGCAAGTTATTCCGGATATCATAATTTGTGATATTATGATGCCTGATATGGATGGTATTGAAGTATGTACGACTTTAAAAAACGATGAGCATACATCACATATTCCGGTTATTCTTTTGACAGCCAAAAGTACTCTTGATTATAGAATTGAAGGTTATAAAACAGGTGCTGATAGTTATATTACTAAACCATTTGAACCTGAATTACTTGAAGCTAGAATATATAATTTATTAGAAACCAGAAGTAATTTACAAAAGAAATTTAGCCGAGAGATTACATTAGAGCCTACTCAAACTCACATAACGTCTAAAGATGAATTGTTTATTCAAAAAATTATGCAATTGTTAGAAGATAATCTTTCTAATAGCGATTTTGGTGTTACTGAGATGGTTCAATCATTAGGTACAAGCAGGCCTGTACTTTATCGCAAAGTAAAAGCACTAACAAATCTGTCATTAATGGAGTTTGTACTGCAATATAGAATGAAGAAGGCAGCAAATATACTGTCTCAGAATCAATTAAATATATCAGAAGTAGCATATATGGTTGGATTCGATGATCCTAAATATTTTGGAAAGAGCTTTAAACGGCACTTTAAAATGTCACCAAGTGAATTTGTAAAAAAACAGCAAAGAAACAATATTGAACAGGAAGATTAAAAAATCAGTTGCTAAAAAAAACTACAATATCAGTTCTCTGAATAGTAAAGAATCTTTTCGAGAATGCCTTCTATACATAACATAATAGAAGGCATTTTCATTTCTACAAATAATTTCAAAAAAAACTTACTTTCAATCACTAAAAGTGCGAATTATTGAGACAAATTGACCTATAGTTTAATTTTCAATTATCTACTTTTACTTTCGATTTGTGATAATAAATATAGTTTATAAAAAATGAAAAGATTAGGATTGATTGTGGTTTTGACTGTTTATATTGTTTCTGCAATATTTGCTGCACAATATAAAATTATAATAAAGAATACAAGTAAGTTTGATAGGTGTTCCGAAATGGTAGAAGCAAATATTTGTAATATAAATGGTGAGGGATTTAAGTATGTATTGAAAGATTTAAAAGGTGAAGAAGTACCATACCAATATATTTTCAATAACAAAAATGAAGCTACTTCAATCATTTTTCAAGTAGATGTAAAAGCCAATAGTTCTGCAAGCTTTTTATTGACAGAGGGAAAACCATCAATTGTAAAATCAAAAACTTTTGGGCGTTTTGTGCCTGAACGAAGAGATGATTTTGCTTGGGAAAATGATATATGTGCATATCGAATGTATGGTCCGGCTTTAGCGAATGAAAATCCAAGTAATGGTGTAGATTTATGGCTTAAGCGCACTGAAGATTTGGTAATTAATCAACGATATCACGATGAAATTATTAATGGACTTTCATATCATGTTGATCATGGGAATGGACTTGATTGCTATTCGGTGGGACATACTATGGGGGCTGGAGGTATTGCGCCATTTTATTTAGATTCCTTGTGGATTGGGAATCACTATGACCATTACAAAGTGATTGAAAACGGACCACTACGAACAGTATTTATGTTGACTTATGATTCTGTTAAAGTAGGAAACAATTACTTAAAACAAGAAATTACAATTACTACTACAGCAGGGTCGTTGCTTAACAAAGCCGAAGTAAAATATACTGGAAATTTAGAAAAAATTAAATTGGCCACTGGTATTTTTCTTCACGACTCAAAAGGTAAGTTGAATGTAGAACTAAAAAATGGGACACTTGGATATGCAGAAAATGCTTTTATTGGAGATAATATTTCAATGGGACGCAATTATGTTGGAGTATATGTGCCATCTAAGGTCAATTCAATTGTTCAAAGAGGTCAGCATATATTTGCCTTAGGAAATTACAAGTTAAAGGATAGATATGTATATTATTTTGGTGGAGGATGGAGTAAATGGAAATTCGCGACCGATGATGACTGGTTCGATGCTTTAAAGAATTTTGCTAAAGCAACAAAGGAACCATTAAAGTTGAAAATTTCATATATAAAGAAGAATTAGTTAGAACTAAATTATGAAAATTAGATATTTGAAAAAAACTCAAAGTTCAGATTTTATGAATAAGAAAATTAATCAACTCGATAACATCATTAAGGTGCTTTTTTTAAGCATT
>CAIWIS010000758.1 GCA_903912795.1 uncultured Bacteroidales bacterium | reverse complement strand
CTCAACTCATTGTCGAAAATCAATGTACTAAAATCTGTACCTGAATTATTCGCCATATTTAATTGTAACGACTGCTTTAAATTCTGCTGTACTACGCTGCGCACTGCCTGACGGCCCGAGAGTGAAAACGATATTGGAGCGGTGTTGCCTACCTGCACAAAGAATGCTTCAAAAGGATTAAGGCTACTAACTAAACTATTAGACTGACCCACATAAGCACTGCCATTCCACGTAGTGAGATAATTAATACCAACCTGCGAACCGGAAAATTTACTCAAATACGGTTGTCCAATCAGGTTCCAACCTTTGTGATTGTTGCCTAAACTGCCATCGTAAAAAGTAGTGGGTACAGTAGCAGCTGTTTCGCCCTCGACAATGGTTTTGTTTAACACAAATGATAAGGTTTTAGTGCCTAGTCCTGTTTTCAAGCCAAATGCATAGCCTTTTTTGGCTTCGAGCGTGCCTGTTGTAATGTGACTCCAGTTTACTCCCAAGCCATTTGTTGCTCTGTTTGCGCCGCTATATGTCTGAATGTAAAAGTCAACACCCACAGTTCCGCCACCATTCATACTGATATCACTTACATTCACATCGCAAGGGAACGAAAGGAAATACCATTTCGAATCGAGCATGGTTTTCTCAAAAGTAACTGTTCCATTTACAGTCATACCCGTTCCAATTTTAGCACTAAACGAATTGATGTCGTCGGCTTTGAGCACCACATTTCCTACGGTTACTGCATTCGCTAAATTTAATTTTGCCCCGGGATTTAATGTTATTTGATTTGCTGAAGTTACGCTATTGATAGTTAATGTGCTGTTATTGTCGAGTGTCACATTATTATCGGCAGTAATCGTAACATCGGCACAAGTTTTTGTTCCAGTCACAGTCATATCAACTGGTTCAATAAAATTGAGAGACAAACTGGTTACATTTCCATTTGTGACAACCGAACTTCCATCGGTAAAAGCATCGGGTGCAAACATAATTTTCACATTACTTACATCGTTGGCATTGGTATGAGCCGTAGCTTTGCCCGTTATCGAAAGCGTTAATGACAAACTGTTAGTACGTATAATTTTAGCAGTCAATCCGGCAGGTAAATTCCGCACAATAGCCTTACCTGTAGCCACGAAGTCTTCATTATTTGTGCCTGTAAATGATGCTCCATCCAAATTATCGTGTGTAATGGTAATAATTTCTTTTATAGAGCCATCGTTGCAAGCTGCTTCTTTTAAGTTGCTTTTATCGAATGTAATCGTTGGTTTTTGTGGATTTATATTTGTTAATAAAATATCATAATCCCAACCCCCAAGTGGTGGGGTACCACCATCATAAGAATAAGAATAATAATCTATACACCACGAATCACCAGTATAAAACAAAAACCCACCACCACTACCCAAAAATTCGGGCGGTTCGGAATTTGTTTCGGTTTCTGTAAAGATTTCACCATAATTAGCTTGATATTGTAATCTTTTATTTATAAAGCTATATTCATCACCATAGTATGTATTCTGATTAATAGTTGCATAAGCTCTAACATAGTATTTAACATTGTGTTGTAATCTGACTAGGCTGCTTGTAAATTCTCCTATTCCAGCCCCATCGGAGCTATGATCATTTGATATAG
>CAIWIS010000757.1 GCA_903912795.1 uncultured Bacteroidales bacterium | reverse complement strand
TTCGAATGGTTTGATTGAATCGACAGCAGAATAGTAATTACGACTTGAAACTACATTATAATCAATTACACCCGCTATATCAATATTACTTTTTATAAAGTCATTAATTTTAAAATCAACATTAGCACGAGCATTAATTCTATTTTCTTTATAGTTTTTCGCCTGTCCGAAATTCAACAAATCTCCATCGGTACTAAAACCCAGATTAGCGTAAAAAGTAGTATTGTCATTACCCCCAGCAAATTCAGTAATTACCTTCGAAAAAGTTTTGAATGGCTTTAAATAATCTGAACTATAAAAATCATTACTTGGATATCTATATTTATTGCCATTTTTATATTTTTGAATATAGCTTTCTGAATACTTAGCTTCGAGCCCATCATTAACTCGCGCCTGATTATAATACTCCATATAATCAGATGAGTTCAGGTAATTAGGCAATGCTTTCGGCATAGAAACACCTGTAAATGCATTTACATTAAATACACGTTTATTTGCCTGACCTCTTTTAGTTTTTATGATTATTACACCATTACGTGCTTGCGAACCATAAAGCAATACAGCAGCAGCATCTTTCAGAATTGATATTTGATCTATCTCCTCTGTCGACATAATCACATCTGATGTGATTGAGTACCTTGGAATACCGTCTACGATTACTAACGCATTACCTAATCCACGTAAATTATTGGCATTAAACATTCCTGAAACCCGACCTGAAATTAACGATGCAACACTTTGTGAATTGTCAAATTTCAGAATTTCATTGGGGCTTAATTTAGTAATAGTAGCATTTAATTCACCTAACTTTCTTTCTCCAAAAGCAATTTGAACCTTATCATTATCTGAAAACATAAAGGTAGATGCAGTTAAAACAATCTCTTTTTCAATGTCATTTGCATTTACTTTTCTTGCAATATAGCCATTCGCCTCAATCAGTAGCTGTGAGTTTCTTTCAGTTTTAATTATGAATGAACCATCGGATTTTGATTTAACCTCAATACTGCCTTCGTTTGCATATATCTTAGCCACTACGGGAATCCCATTTTCATTTATTACTCGCGAAGTGATATCAATTAATACTTGTTTTACTTTATTTTGCGCATTCACTGCAGAAACACCTAAAATAAAAATAAACACAAATAATTTTATACGTATTCTCATATTATTAAATTATAAAGTTATTATTCCCAACCCGGATTTTGTTTAAAAGAACTATTAAAAGTTACTTGATCATTTGGAAGTGGCAACCAATTATTCCTTTCAAATACAATTCTTCGAGTTATTAGTTTTTCTACAATATTTATTGGTTTTCCCAATGGACCTCTGTCAAAAACAAGTTCAGTCTTATCCAAATAACGAGCATCTCCGTTTCTAAGCCATCTGCGTAAATCGTTCCATCTTAATCCTTCAAAAGCTAATTCAACTGCCCTTTCTAAAATCAGTTGTTCCATAAACAAGCCTTTATCATTAATATACTTGCTATCAATATTGGGCACACCTGCTCTGTCTCTCACTGCATTTACAGCATCTAATGCTGATAAACTTAATTCAGGAGTTGTACTTTGTGGCGATCCATATCCCTGCAAAACAGATTCAGCATACATTAGATACACATCAGAAAGTCTTAATATTGGAGGTAAATAATAGTATTTACCGGCAGCCCATCCATTATCCCATTTATTACAAGTCAAACCCCAGTATTTATTTGTTACATAACCTGTAGAACTTTGCTCACTTAAACGGTGTCTGCCACCTTTGAATAACTCTGCATACATGTCACTACCAGCGAGTGACGAAGAACAAAGCTGATCACCATCTTTTACAATAATTTTATAAAATCTGGCGTCACGATTTTTCCAGGGGTCTGTAGGGTTAAAACCTGAAGCAGGATCATCAATAGGCAAACCATTCGCCATACCAAAGTTTTTAACATAGTTAGCACAAACTGATTGATTACCACCATAAGAATTAAAACCCAAGTTCACCAATCCCTGTGTAGTGCATGTCTGATGTAAATTTGACCCTGTAAAAATTAATGAATTCATTATTACCTCTTGACCGCCGGGTAATCGTTTATCAGAACTTACAGTATAAAACATGTCTGAATATGACGACCAGGGTTGTAGGCTATACTTTTTAGTCGTAGTACAAATATTTATTGCTTTCGCAAAAGCTGAAGCAGCTTTTTTACATAATTCCACATCAAAACCTTTATTTCCCGTGGACTCATAGT
>CAIWIS010000756.1 GCA_903912795.1 uncultured Bacteroidales bacterium | reverse complement strand
GGCAACTTTGTAGTAAACTCCCACCCTACTATCGAACCTTCGGAGCTCGCTATGCGGTTTCGAAAACTGATGGGCGAAAATGAAAATTTAGCCATAATTTTGGCTTTCAACATTGGAAAAACAGAAGACGTAATTACTTCAATCACACGTGTTTCAATTTCTTCTACAAATTCGGGCAACCAACCCGCTTCTTCTATTTTGTGAAACAAAGCATATTCCGACAAAAAACTGATAATCATTCCTGTTTTACCTTCGGGTACTAAACTACTATCTTTCAAGCCTGGAACCGATATTTCGAACGTGTTTAAGGCTATAAACTTATCTAACCATGCGTAAATATCTTGTTTGGATAGTGTCTCAAAATTTTTGAGCAAATGATCTAATTCTTGGCGATGTACTTGACCCAAACCTTTACGCGACGGTGTATAAAAGAAATGTCCGTTAGCAATATTCCCGAAAGTTTCCAGCGGTTCATCAAGTTGAAGATAGAGTGAAAATACAGTTTCGGTGCCTTTATTTTTCAACATTATAGATTTTGTTTCGTTGAAATTGTTGGCTATTTTCGATTCAAATTGGCTTGCATCTACCATCCTGTATAATGCTTTTAAATCGGCAGCCCAAATTAAATTGTTATACGAATAAACTTCACCCTTGTCGTCGGTAATTGTTTTTGAAGTGGGATTTACTGAAGTTATAATGGTTCGGTTTTTTACTTCACCATCAAATTCCAGGTATTTTTTATGAACAGCATCGGCCAATTTACCAACGCCTCCTTTGGGATAAAAATAATCGAGGTATAATGTAAAATAACTTAGAGCAAAAAATGTTGGCGTATTTTTAAAGAAATGCTGTGAAATAATATCGTTAAGTGCTTGATCCTTTATAGTTTTAGCTAAATATTCTTCTACCGGATATTGCATTTTGTTGATTTTACCTACGGTAAACAAAAAACGAGGTAGCCAAGGTAAAAGTTTTTTAAAAATATACGGATAATCTTTCTTTAAATCCATGAAAATCGGATTTTCAAGTCCGTAAAGTATTTCCATGTGTTTCATTACTTTACGAATCGTTTTTATGACCTCGTCAATTTCGGAACTACTCTCAGGATAAAATCTTTTGAGCATATTTTTATATTCCGCAAGGCTACTAATATCGGTAATATTAAGAATTTCATTTTCTATTCCAACAGAAACCGGACTTTTTACAGTTTCAATCTTAATTCCCAAATCAGTAAGCATGGGAAGTATTATACCCGCATCTTCGAGTGCCCGAACACCAGCTTCGAATTTGAATCCATTGCGTGAAAACGTATTCACCAAACCACCAAATTCGCGATTTTTTTCAATAAGCAGCGTTTTCTGACCACTGCGTGCTACGTATGCAGCCGCCGTTAAACCAGCAATTCCACCACCTACTACTATAGCATCGTATTTATTTTCTATCATACTTGTTAATTTTTCGTTGAAAGTCCTGTCATTTCCAATGTTTTTTGCCAAAGTTCAAGCGCAACATCTTTATCTAATGCAGGAGGAGCCGGTTCTTCTAAGGTTGTAAGGTTATAAAAATTACCACTTTCCCCTTCTATTTCGGGTGATACTCCCAAATAATACAAAGCATCAGCTGAACAATCGGCTGTTTTCAACGTTCTGTCAATCACATTTTTTTTGTACCATTTGTATAACCATCCATTCGTTTTTCCGCTTTCGGATTTTACAGCTCCGGGGTGCATCGTATTTATGGTAACTCCGGTATTTTTAAAATAATCAGCAAAAACCAACATGGATAATAATTGTGCTAATTTTGCTGAACCGTAACTTACTAAACCTGAATAGCGGTGTCTTTCCCAATTCAAATCATTGATATTCAACCCCCATGCTGCAAAGCGATGTCCTTCGGATCCAACCATTATAATCCGTGCCTTTTGCTGCGATTTTAGTTTATCCATTAGCGTAAAATTTATTACGAACGATGATAAATAGTGAATCGCCAGTACTTTTTCGAAACCTTCGGGGGTTATTTCACGTTTTGTTAAAAATACTCCTGCATTATGTATCAGTACATCAATGGGTTTAGTCAGTATGTTCAATTCGTTAGCAACTTTAAAACTTTCTTCCAGGCTAGTTAAATCAGCAATAATATAATTGCACACAACACCGTAAGTAGTTTCAATATCCTGTTTTAGTTTTTCCGATTTCTCAATGCTTCGGTTTACACATAGCAAATTAGCTCCCATCGAAGCATATTTATGTGCGGTAACCAGCCCTATTCCAGACGTGGCTCCTGTAATTACAACTAATTTATTATTGAAATTGTCGGTACAAATTTTCGCATCTCTGTAATTGTTGCGAATCATGGCAAAAATGTTGCCCCATTTGTACTGTCGTATGTATTGTATGGTTTTTTTTGCTGACATTATCTATTTTTTTAACCAAAGAATATTTTTTTGAACCACAAAAGGGAACAAAAGAATCACAAAAGCATTTTTATCAAAAATTTAAAATTCAGCACTATAGATTTCTTACTTTTGTTCTCTTTTGTGTCCTTTTGTGGTCAACAATCATCCAAATTTTTTCACTAGAAACTTCCTATACATTTTGTTCCAATGCGGAATATTATTGAAAATATCGCCCCAAAGGTCATAATAATCACGTTGTTGGAGTATTTTTCCTTCGGCACTTATCAATAACTTTGTTGCTCCGTAAAGTGGTGTACTCGGGTATTTTTTAAAAATCATTGTCATAACCCATTCCAAAATTATCACATTATCGTTTTGAGCAATG
>CAIWIS010000755.1 GCA_903912795.1 uncultured Bacteroidales bacterium | reverse complement strand
GAATTTGATTGCTTGTAAGGCGTATTTTTCGTAAGCGGTAATAAAAATAATATTGAAATTGATTTGTGGTAAGCGTTTCAATAAGTCGAAAGCAGTACCATCGGGCATATCCACATCGAGCAAAACTACATCGGGTTGATGTATGAGAATTGCTTCGTAAGCCGAATTTACACTTTCGGCCTCAGCAGATACGGATATTTCGGGAAAAAACTCAGCCAGCAATCGCTTGCTTTGTTCTCGGGGCGACAGCTCGTCGTCAACGATTAGTATTTTCATAAAATAAGAAATATATAGAACGCAAATATCGCAAAAAAACGGAAATTAAATAAATCTAAGTAATATCAAACGAATAATTCACAATTAGATTTGTGAAAATTTGCGTAATTTGCGTACAAAAATCTTTGTTCAATTGTTATTCATATTTTTTAAATGGCACATCAATACTCACCAACGTTCCTTTTCCGGTTAGTGGATTAGGACTCGTGATTTTCAGTTTTTCAGTATTATTGCCTGCTATATTCAGTCGTTCGCGGGTAATATCGAGTGCAAACGATTTGTGATTTACCTGTTGCGTTGAGGTTTGAAAGCCTTTTCCATTGTCGACCACCGTTAATGTAAGTATATTGTTTTCGAAACCAAACTGAATCCTGATTTCGCCTCCAAACATACCACGCACACCATGCTCAATGGCATTTTCGATAAAAGGTTGCGCTATCATAGGTGGAATTTCAAATTGCTCAGGGTCAATTGTTTTGTCGACTTCAATGGTATAACTAAATGATTTTTCGAAACGCAACTGCTGCATATCCAAATAATTGCCCAGAAACTCAATCTCAGTTTCGAGCAACACAAATTCAACCGCCGAATTTTCCAAAATCTGGCGCATCAACTTAGCGTATTGTGCCAAATAATCCGATGCTTCTAATCCTTTATTGGTCTGAATGTATTGATTAATAGCATTCAAGGTGTTAAACATAAAATGCGGATTCATTTGCGAACGTAGCAGTTTTTGTTTGAGTTCGGCTTGTTGATTTTGTTGCTTCAGTTGCTTGCGCCTATAAAGTACAAAAGCCAACAGGCTCAACAAAAACACAATAACTACGATTGATGTGATAATTATTTGTGCTCGTTGTAGCTGGAGGTTATTCAACTTATTTTCATTGTCCAAACGTGCAATTTCTTTTTCTTTTTCCGAAGTTTGGTATTTCACTTCCAAATTCTGCATATTTTTTTGCACATCAGCCGCACGAATTGAGTCGATGCCTTCTTTATATGCATTGTAATGGTTATATGCTAATTCCCAATTTTGGGTTTTTTCGCCAATTAATGCCAATGCCAAATGTGCAGCAGCTTCTTCTTCGGGGTACGATTTTAACGAACTTGCTAACTCCAATGCTTTTGTAGCATGTATTTTTGCTTCGGCAGCTCTGTTCATTTCAATTAATATATTGGCAGCATTGGTATGTTCGGTAATTATTAGGTAATTGCGTTCCATTTTGTAGCCTATTTCCATGGCTTTCAAAATATCGTCAAGCGCATTATCATATTTCTTTTCCGACTTGTACACATGACTTCGATTGGAATAAGCTGTAGCCAACCCATTTAAGTATTCGTTGGCTTTGGATATTACTAGCATTGAGTCATACCAAGCATAAGCCAAGTTATTCTTTTTTTCGGACTTTGCTATACCTCCTAAGTCGTTGTATATGGCTGCACGGGTAGAAACACGCTCCTCGGTAGAATTTGTGGCAATCTGATATGCTTTTTCGACGTAGAATTTCCATTTTTCCTGATCGGTTTCTTTGAATAATTGCCCTAAATGCTGGTAGTAATAAGCCAGATTCTTTTTAACGCCCGAACGTTCTTTGTTTTTAATAGCCTTGAACGTGTAGGCTATTGCATATTTGTAATTGCCCATATACTCATACTCCGAACCCATATTCATAAGTATCATGGCTACTTTGTCGAGGTCTTTACTATCGGCAAAAGCTTTGAGGGCGCGGTGGTAGTGGCTCATAGCAAGCTCACGGTTGCCTTCGTAACTGGCGTTGGTAGCCAATAAGTTGCTTAAAATTCCCACTTCGCGCGTAATGTTTGTTTTTTGAGCTAAATCAAGTCCTTTTTGAAGGTAAATATTGCTTTTTTCGAAATCATTCGTTTC
>CAIWIS010000754.1 GCA_903912795.1 uncultured Bacteroidales bacterium | reverse complement strand
TGTTATCGGTGAGTTTGGAATAGCTAATACCGTATCGAAAGCAGTAATTGAGCAATATGTTACTTTACCAGTCATTTTTTCGGGTATTTTGGCAGCAATATTTTGGAATCTTCTTACTTGGTGGTTAGGTATACCTTCTTCTTCTTCGCATACGTTGATAGGTGGTTTTGCCGGTTCAGCAATTATGAGTACTATGCTGGCAAATGGTTTTGAAACATCTGGTTTTGAGGCAATTAAGGGCGACGTAATTATTAAAATTGCTTCGTTTATAGTTTTGGCACCTCTTATTGGTATGCTTGTTTCATCGCTGCTTACGGTTGCAATTTTACATATTTGTAAAAAAGCTAATCCACATAAAGCAAATATTTGGTTTAAACAGTTACAGCTAGTTTCGTCGGGTTTGTTTAGTATTGGTCACGGGTTAAACGACTCGCAAAAAGTAATGGGTATCATTGCAGCTGCACTGATTGCAGCACATCCACTTGGTATAGATATGGGAATTGAATCGATTAATGAATTGCCAAATTGGGTTGCGTTTTCGTGTTTTACTGTAATTTCGCTAGGAACCATGTCAGGCGGTTGGAAAATTGTAAAAACAATGGGCTCGCGTATAACCAAGGTTACGCCTCTCGAAGGTGTAGCAGCCGAAACAGCAGGTGCGCTAACGCTTTATTTGACTGAATTACTGAAGATTCCAGTAAGTACAACTCATACTATTACAGGTGCAATAATTGGCGTTGGGGCTGTTAAACGCTTTTCGGCAGTGCGCTGGGGAGTTACTAAAAGTTTATTGGTAGCTTGGATATTGACAATTCCTGTAAGTGCAGTATTAGCAGGTTTAATCTACTTTTTGATTGGTTCACATTTACTGTAGAAACTATAGAAATCTAATAAATGGGCTGATTCTTAATTTGAATCGGCCCATTTAATTTTTAATCCAATTCTAAATGAATAGCCTCAATATTGCCATTCATAAAAATGGAAGCTGAAGACGCAAATTTCTCGACCGATTCGGTCGTAAAATAGTTGATAGTACCATTTTTAGAACATTTGTCGGCCATTTCGGTGTGTCGTTTTAAATAATTGGCTAAACTGTTGGCAACCAACTCACCTTGTGAAACTACTTGTATGTTTTGGGGTAAATAACGTTTAATTTTATCGATTAACAATGGATAATGGGTGCATCCCAAAATGAGCGTGTCAATTTGAGAATCTGCAAACAAAATGTTTTGTAAATGTTTTTTTACAAAAAAATCAGCACCATCGCCATTGTGTTCGTTGTTTTCGATAAGTGGAACCCAAAGTGGACATGCCTCGGAGCTTACTTTAATTTCGGGATACAATTTTTTAATTTCGAGCGGATATGATTCAGATTGAACAGTGCCAGCCGTAGCTAGTAATCCAACATGACCTGATTTGGTTATGGTATTTATAACTTCCACTGTTGGTCTGATAACTCCTAAAACGCGACGGTTAGGGTCAATCAGTGGTAAATCGCGCTGTTGAATACTGCGTAGGGCTTTGGCCGAGGCTGTGTTGCAAGCCAAAATAACCAACTGGCAACCCATTTCGAATAATTTAGTAACACATTGCAGTGTATATTTGTAAACCACATCAAATGAACGTGTTCCATAAGGTGTACGTGCATTATCGCCCAAGTAAATATAATCGTATTCCGGCAGTTGTTTTTTTATTTCGTTTAAAATCGTCAAACCACCATAACCCGAATCAAAAATGCCGATAGGACTGTTTTTTTTTGCTGTAACTTCTTTGGGATTCATCGTTTTTATAATTTACTTAAACGTCTTTGCTCTTTGTTCTTTGATTTATTATCTGTATTAATCCATCATTTGTCCCGAGTTTTCACTCATTTGAATCATTCGGTCATATTCAGCAGGCGATAAATCCATAAAATAAAAATGATGCGGATTCATTACAGTACCTCTTAAATGTACTTCGTAATGTAAGTGAGGTCCGGTTGATTTTCCTGTGTTTCCCACTTCGCCAATCACTTCGCCACGTTTTACTTTTTGTCCGTTTCGTACATTAATTTTACTCATGTGGCCGTATAAAGTAAGATATCCAAATCCGTGGTTTATTTGCACACAATTACCGTAGCCTTGTTGCCATCCAGTTGCAACAACAGTACCTTTACCAGTTGCAAAAATATCAGTTCCAGTTGCCGCTGCAAAGTCCATTCCTGCGTGAAAGCGACGGGTGCGATAAACCGGGTCGATACGCCAACCATAGCCTGATGCCATTTTTTTAAGATCCTTATTCATAACAGGTTGAATGGCTGGAATACATTCAAGCATTTCTTCTTTGTTTTTTGCCAATTTTACCAAATCGTCGTACGAGCGTGATTGAATATAAATTTGTTTGCGAATTTCATCCATTTTTTTCGAAGTAGTAGCCACAACTTGTGAATTGGTCATATCCAGCAATTGCTCATAATACTCCGTGTTAGCAATTGTTGCTTTTCGCACTTCGAGTGGAATGGGTTCAGCCTGAAAAATTACTCGATATAAATTATCGTCGCGTTGTTGTAAGTCCGACATCACTTCCTGTGCATCATCCAACTGTCGTTGAAGAACTTTATATTGTGCTTGCATTCTGTTTTTTTCCAAACCCATTTGTTTTGCTTCGGGTGAATCGAAAGTGGATACAAATACAAAAAAGAATAATGCTCCCAACGATATGCCTGAAAACAAATGAATCAACACTTGCTTTAACTTTGTAGCAAGTGACTGAATGATTGGTTCATAATTCAGCGTTTCGTGATTGAAATGAAACTTAATTTTTTTTGCCATGAAAATTTATACGACTC
>CAIWIS010000753.1 GCA_903912795.1 uncultured Bacteroidales bacterium | reverse complement strand
CCAGCGATCATTGAACAATCACGACGTGCAGTGGTGTATTTTTGTATTGTAATGTTGTTCATTTTTCAACAACAAAACATTTCAAGTTAAACAAAAAAAGAATCCTTAAAAACAAAAAATCAGTATGAAATCAAAATTACTTTTACTTGCAGGCATTTGCCTGTTTGGAATGGGTTTAAAAGCTCAAACTTTAGCACTACCGGGTACTAACCCCTGGATTATCGACGATTTTGAAGGCGATTCAGCCAAAGCTGTAAACTGGGTTTCGGCCGATGGCGGAAAACGTGAAGTGGTAAAAGACCCGCTCGACCCGACAAATAAATGTTTGATGTATGTACGCAAAGATGCTGGCGCTATCTGGGATGGTCCTATTCGTTCTTTCAATGTCGATGATCCATTGGCTACAAATCTTTTACCTTCGAAATATCAGGTTGGTAATACAGGTTTACCAAAATATCAATACGTGGTTTTCCGCGCGTTGAAAAAGAACACCTCCGAACTGGTTGCTAAAGTGGAGTTTAAAGGTCTTACTCCCACACAACAATATGGTAGTGAGCACCTTCCAAACGACCCTGCTGCACGCCCCGGCAAATGGCAATGGTTTATTTTCGATTTAAATAACAAAGCAAAAAGTCGCTCAGGTTACGATTTGAGTGCCAATAACGACAAAAACGGTGGTTACAATGTGTTCTTGATTCAGCCCGACCGTGGCGGAAACGCAAAAGACACCACTTTTATCGACGATATTTATTTTACCAACACGCCACCGGTAATTCCTATCGACGAACAGAAAATTGCCGGCTTTAGTGCCCTTTCAACCGATTTTAAAGTTGTTCTGAAATGGAACAAAATGGATGTGGCTGATAAATATGTGATTAAACTGAATGGTCAGGTGTTGGCAACAATTGATGATAATCGTATTGTGAGCAAAGAACTCACTTACGACGAAGCAGGTATGCAGCCCGGCACTAAATATATGTTCGAAATTGAAGGTCAAAATCTTGCAGGTAAAAAAACAGATGGAACTTCAACCGCATTTGCATACAAACTCAAAGCCGCCGATGATTTTTCGTGGGTTCTTGCCGAAGATTTTGAAAAGGACATGTATAAATGGACTCGTTGGCAGGATGGAGCACATCAGGAGTATTTCGACAATCCGGTAAAAGGTACAGGAAACAATTCGAACAAAGTGTTGAAATTGGTTCGTACACCTGGCGATTCGCTTGCTTATGGTGCACCGGGAAGAAGCAGTAATTCCAACTCATTTGTGACATTTACATGTAAAAACTATTTTCAGGTTCCATGTGATACTACCAGCACAAACCTTGAAGCTTTCAGATATCTCCAAATTCAAATGTATAGCCCTGTTGAGCGTGGATTGCCAATAGTTAAATTAAGCAACGCCGGCTCAGGTGCAGTGCAATTGGAACCAATTAACGAATCACGTAAACCTGGATTTGCCAAAGATTCGCTTGTTTGGGGTACCGTTAAACAGTATTATTGGAAAAATGCACGTTATGCTAACGAATGGAGAACGTATGCGTTCAAATTCCCAAAAGGTTTAGCACAAATTAATCAGGTTGAATTATGTCCGGACAATGCTTTTGATAACACAAAACGCGCACAGGAAACCCGCAATTTTTACGTGGATAACATTATATTCTCGATGACTCCTGATCCGATTATTTTCTCGGCAATTCCTCAAACAAAGGAAACAATTGTTTCGAAAATGTTCGTTACACGCGACCAGTTATTTTTCTCTTTAAAAAATTCGGAAAAAGTGAATGCACGCATGTACGATATTTCAGGAAAATTAATTGCTAATTTGCTCAATAATCAAACAGTTGAAGCTGGAATGTATTCGGTAGTAATGCCAGCTTTGAATACAGGTATTTATATTATTGAACTTCAAACAAATAGCGGTAATTACACCTTGAAGTTTTCGAAATAAATCTATTTTGAAATAAACTGATTTACTTTTACAGGAACCTGCGTTGTGTTTTTAACATTGGTCATTCATAATGTTTAACTCAGCAGGTTCCTTTTTTATTCAACTACATTGTATATTTGCAGGCTAATAAACCTTTTTTTAATAAATTATG
>CAIWIS010000752.1 GCA_903912795.1 uncultured Bacteroidales bacterium | reverse complement strand
GGACGGACAAGTTTATAACCAGACTTTATGTGTATTGAACCCCTTCGGGGTTCGGATAGTTGGGGTGAGTTTTGTACATCCATGCGTTTCACACATGGTTATTCACACCTGCCTGCGGCAGGCAGGTTTAACTGCTTCGCAGTTGGCTTGAAAAAAATAAAACTATGTGTAAGTTTGTGAATAAGAAAAACCCTGAAAGGGTTGAATGTGATTAACCATAGGTGAAACCTATGGATGAAGAGCAAAATAAACGACCTTACAACCCCGAAGGGGTTGAACCAAAATAAACAGACACTTATGAGTACTTACGGGCACGCACTTTATCAAATTGTTTTCAGTACAAAGTACCGAGAAAGAACTCTTGTAAAATCGGACAGAGATAAGCTTTTCCGATATATGTGGGGAGTTTTAGAATACAAAAAATGTCATTTATATCGACTTGGAGGAGCTGAAGATCACATTCACATTATTGTAAATATTCATCCAACGAATTCCGTATCGAATTTGATAAAAGATATAAAATTAGCGAGTTCAGCCTATATCAAACAGGAAGGACTTTTTCCTGATTTTGCAGGTTGGCAAAATGGCTATGCTTATTTTACATATTCTATGGAAGCCAAAGATAACTTGATAGAATATGTGAAAAATCAGGAGGCGCATCACCATAAGCACACATTTATAGAGGAGCTAAAAAGCCGGCCTCACCACATAGCGGCATGTAAACACTGGCTGGCATATTAAAAAAGAAAATTAAAATCGTAGCTTAAAATTCCAATGACCGTAGGCTGGAGCCGACCAGCGTGTAGTGCGAGATTTTACGCTACTGGCGGCATGAGAAAATTTATTAGGGTGTGCCCATAGTAGAAAAAAATATTTATATTATGAACAAACGTTTGAAAAATGGTTTATTGTTTTTTATCCCAACGCTTATTTGGGGTTCTACGTGGTATGTTATAAAATTTCAGTTGGGAAGTGTCGATCCATTGATGTCAGTTTCATATCGGTTTTTCATGGCAGGCTGCATTATGGTTTTGTTTTGTCTGCTTTTCAAGTACAATATGCGTTTCGGATATAAAAATCACCTATTATTTCTCCTACAAGGCGTTTTATTGTTTGGTGTGAATTATTGGATGGTATATATGGCCGAGTTGCAATTAACAAGTGGATTAATAGCTATAATATTTTCGCTTGTGGTTATAACAAACGCAGTTTTTGGCAAAATATTTATCCGCTCTAAAATTACTTGGAAATTATTAATAGGTGGAATTTTGGCTATTTCGGGCACAGCCATGATTTTTGCAAAAGAAATAGGTTTGCTTTTTGGTGGAAACATGTTACTTTCGGCCATAATTATGAGTTTTGCTTCGTTGATTTTGGCATCACTGGGCAATGTCCTATCGGCATATACACAAAAAAAAATGATTCCTTTGTTTCAGTCTAATGCCTATTCAATGGTTTATGGTGCTCTTGTTCTTTTCATCATTGGCCTATTTATTGGCCGGAAAGTCAACTTCGAAATGGAATATTCATACGTCCTTTCATTATTGTATCTGGCAATTTTCGGATCGGTCATTGCATTTTCATCGTATTTAAAAATTGTTGGCAATATTGGCCCTGCAAAAGCTTCTTACGCTTTGGTGCTGGTTCCGCTTATTGCTATGATATTTTCAACAATTTTTGAATCGTACGAATGGCAAACAAATGCACTTTTTGGAATGCCTGTCCTTATAATCGGGAATATGATAGCTATGGACAAACTTAAACCCGAAAAGCTTTTAAAAAAATGGAAAAAATTGTAGTAAGTGTTACTTCAGTTTTGGGAAAAGTACTTTTTCAACATATAATTCTTTAAAAATTGCCCTTATTTCAGCTTTTCTCAAACCTTCGTTGTAAAACAGAATTTCGCCGTTTGTATTGAGTTTACGG
>CAIWIS010000751.1 GCA_903912795.1 uncultured Bacteroidales bacterium | reverse complement strand
GCATATCAACATAAAAAGTTTACATTTGCAACGAATTTATACAATTTTGAAATTCTGATTAGTGGTAATACACAATTTATTTGTCATATTAAAAAAACAAATAATATGAAGAAGTATTTACTTTTTGTTTTCACATTCTTATTTTCCGGATTTTCATTCGGACAAACTTACTTTCCTCCTGTTCAGGGAACAAATTGGGACAAACTATCGCCCGATTCGCTCCATTGGTGCCAAAACAAAATTGACAGTTTATATAATTATCTTGACAATAACAACACAAAAGCTTTTTTGCTATTGAAAAACGGGAAAATTGTGCTTGAAAAATATTTCGGAACACATACCGAAACTTCAAGCTGGTATTGGGCTTCGGCGGGTAAATCGTTAACTGCATTTATAACCGGAATAGCATTTCAGGAAGGTAAACTTTCGTTGTCCGATGTTAGTTCAAAATATTTGGGACAAGGCTGGACGAGTTGCTCCCCCGAAAAAGAAAATTTAATCACTATCAAACATCATCTTAGTATGACCACCGGTCACGACGATGGTGTGGAAGATCATTTTTGTACATTAAAAGAATGTTTGGTTTACAAATCGGATGCAGGTACGCGTTGGGCCTATCACAATGGGCCATACACGCTTATGGACAAAGTAATTGAGTCGGCAACCGGAGTTTCGCTAAATACCTACAGCGCTTTAAAACTTAAAAACACAACCGGCATCACGGGACTTTTTTTTCCTTCGGGTTATAACAATGTGTTTTACAGCACAGCCCGCAGCATGGCTCGTTTTGGATTGCTTATGCTAAACAAAGGAGTTTGGAATGGCACAGTGATACTTTCGGACACTGCCTATTTTAATCAAATGACTCACCGTTCGCAGGAAATAAACAAGGCTTATGGCTATTTGTGGTGGCTTAATGGCTCGTCGGATTATATGTTGCCACAGTCGCAGTTCAAATTCAACGGTCCATTAAATCCCGATGCACCTACCGACATGTATTGTGCGTTGGGAAAAAATGGTCAGTTTGTAAATGTGGTTCCCAGCGAAAAATTGGTTTGGGTACGCATGGGTGAAGCGCCTGATGGTGGCGATGTTCCATTTTTGATGAATAATGAAATATGGCAATATCTGAATAAGTTAAGTTGTGTACCGCAGGCTGTTTCTCAACCGGCAATTAAGAAAACCGTTGTAATTGAAAACCGAAACGACCAAATACACATTCGCGCAAACGAAAATATTCGTCAAATTCAGGTGTATAATTCCACCGGAAGTATTCAGTATCGATTCGAACCCAATTCCGACCAATTTACTATTCCTAATAAGTTACTGAACAAACAATTTATGCTTCTAAAAATTGAAACTGTTTTGGGTGTAACACATATACGGAAGATAGTTTATTAAATACATACAGAATGGCCTTATTGGAGTTCTGTTTTTTACATTTATTAATCCACAATTTTCAATAAAACATTTCCGATTTTCTGTCCCGATTCAACGTATTTGTATGCTTCTATTATTTGGTTCAAACTATATTCTCGGTCGATTATAGGCTTAAACTTTCCTTCGACAACCAATTTTTTTATAAAAATCAACACTTGTTTGTCAATAGTTGGAATAGGAAATATCACTTTTTTCCCTTTAAATAGAGGAGTTAGAAGTGCCAGAAAAACATTTTCGGCATTTTTGCCTAATTCGGTTGATACGTAAATGCCCTTGTCGGTGAGCAGATGTTTACATTCGCCAAAACTACTTTTACCTACTGCATCAAAAATAAAATCAAAGCTCTCATTGGTTTGCGTAAAATCTTGCGTTTGATAATCAATTACCGTGTCGGCACCAAGCGATTTTATAAGTTCTACATTTTTTGTATTGCAAACTGCCGTTACTGTCACACCCAAATATTTTAAAATTTGGACAGCTGCTGAGCCAATGGCTCCGGTAGCTCCATATACCATTGCATTTTGTCCGCTTTTAATCTTTGATGCTCTGATATTGCATAATGCGTAATGAGCACCTTCCAAAAGTGGCGCCGCTTGGTCAAAAGTCAGGCTGTCGGGGATAGTTTCGATGGCTTTATTTTCCGAAATAGTTAAGTATTCAGCGTGTCCGCCAAAAGTTTCATCGTCGAAACCAAAAACCTTATCGCCTTGTTTGAAATGTGTTACTTCCGAGCCAACTGCTTCAACTATTCCAGCAAACTCACAACCCAATGTTTGGCAGTTGGGCCGAAAAAGCCCACTCCAAAATCTTGAGATAAAATATTCAGCACTCCTAAAGCCTGAATCTGTACGATTTACAGTAGAAGTATAAACCTTAATCAACACTTCGTTACTTTTCGGAGTTGGTTTTGCCACTTCCAGAATTTTGACCACTTCCGGCGGTCCGTATTTTTTGTGTATTGCTGCTTGCATTGTTATTCTTCTTTTAATAGCCAATCTATTACGTTTATTTTCTGAATACCTTTATATATTGTAACGGGTTCAACATCGGTTGTCAATAAAATTCGACGGTTAAAATCTTTTATTAATTCAAATGGCCTAATTTCACGGTCAAAAGTACTTTGTTCTTTTGTGGTCCAAGCTACTTGTATGTATTCTTGTTCTCCATTACTTTTACGCACAACAAAATCGATTTCGGTATTGTCAGCTTTTCCAATATTAATCTGATTTCCACGCCTCAAGAGCTCCAGATAAACAATATTCTCCAAATTATGCCCCAAGTCAAGGTTAATTTTATCACCAAGAAAATGTTTTTTTAATCCCAAATCTACAGTATAATACTTCTCCTGAGTCATTAACAGCCCTTTGCCACGTAAGTCAAAACGCTTTACTTTGTAAAACAGGAACGCTTCCACCAATGCATTAATAAAATTCTCAACCGTATTGTGAGAGAGTGAAAGTTTATTATTTGTTTTCAGCGTATTAGTTATTTTTTTTGGCGAAATAATGGAGCCTATTGCATCGAAAAGAAACGCAGTGGTTTTGTAAAAATGGTCTTCGTTTCGCCAATTGTTACGCGCCAATACATCTTTTTGAATTATATTTTGTATCACATTTTGTGTGTAGTCTTTAACTGAATTTTCGGGTAATTCAAAAATTCCCGGCATACCGCCTGACTCAATATAACGCGCAAATAACAAATCGGTGCGCGAAACATCTGCTTGTGTCATCAGAAATTCTCTAAACGAAAACGGCAAAATATGAATAGAAATATACCGACCTGTAAGCAAAGTACCTAACTCGCTCGAAAGAAGAAATGCATTAGAGCCTGTAACATAGACATCGATGTTTGGCTTTACATAAAGCCCATCAATCAACCGTTCAAACTCTTTAATCTGTTGAACTTCATCCAAAAAAACATAACATGGTTTTGACAAATCAAACTGATTGATAATATGATAATATAATCCTTCAAAATCGTTTAGCCATTTATGATTTTCTAAAGTTTCAAAATTCATAAATATAATTTGATTCTCTCCAACATTATTGGCAATCAGATAATCACGAAACATTTGCATGATAGTTGATTTACCGCTACGGCGCACTCCTGTAAGTACTTTTATCAAGTTTTTGTCTCGCAACCCAATAAGTGTATTCATGTAGTCATTTCGTTCAATCTGTATCATTGCCTTAACTTAAATAGACCAAAGTTTTAATTTTTAGGAAGTTTGGTCTGCAAATATAAAAATTATTTATGAATTTCGACACATAATCAAATTAATATTTTTTTTGTTAGTAATTAAGCAACAAAAACTTTCGATAATAGAAATCGATCAAATTAGGTTTTTTATGTTTATAATTAAGTTTAAACTCAATCCTCTTATTTCGCAAACTTTGTTATAAAAATGCCCTGTTTGGTTGAAGTTTTGCAATAAAGTGCTAATTTTGCAGTCAATTTTAAAAAATGCATTAAAGATGAGTGTTGTAGAGAGCATTAACAATACAGGTAAAACCGCTTTTTCGTTCGAATTGCTGCCGCCGTTAAAGGGCAATGGCATGGATGGCGTAAACCGTACAATTGAAACTTTACTGGAGTTTGATCCCAAATATATTAATATTACCACACACCGTAGTGAGCTGGTTTTTAAGGAAACAGCCAACGGTTTATTCGAGCGTGTATCGGAGCGTCACCGCCCTGGAACGGTAGCTATAGCAGCTGCCATTCAGCACAAATACAAGGTTCCGGTGGTTCCACATATTATTTGCAGTGGTTTTACAAAGGAAGAAACCGAATATGCCTTGATTGATTTGCAGTACTTGGGTATTACCGATTTATTGCTCCTTCGCGGCGATAAAGCCAAACACGAAAAAGGTTTTGTGGCAACCGGAAATGCTTTCGCTACCGAATTGCAGGAGCAGGTAAACCGATTTAACGAAGGTTATTTTTTGGATGGTTCGCAAATGAAAACAAATATGCCAGCGTTTTCGTATGGAATGGCTTGTTATCCTGAGAAACACGAGGAAGCACCTAATTTAGATACAGACTTGTTTTATGCCAAACAAAAGGTTGATGCAGGTGCTCAATATTTGGTGACGCAAATGTTTTTCGATAATCAAAAATATTATGAATTTGTTGAAAAATGTCGGAATGTAGGTATCAATGTTCCAATTATTCCGGGATTGAAGCCGCTTACTTTTTTGAACCAAATGACTGTATTGCCCAAAATTTTCAAAACCGATTTTCCCGAAGAGTTTGTGGCCGAACTGCGCAAATGCAAAACCGATGCCGATGCTACCGAAGTAGGAGTGGAGTGGTGTACTTTACAGGCTAAGGATTTAATTCAGAATAATATACCAAGCATTCATTTTTATAGTTTAATGGCTACGCAAAGCGTAAAGCGGGTAGCGCAAGAAGTATTTTAATTCTTAATTTTTAATTATTAATTATCAAATATGGGAATTTTAATTTCATTGTTTTTAATCGTAATATTTGTAGTTTTACTCATTGTGCTTTTTGTACTTGGTTTTATTCGTTCCATTTTTAGTTTTGGACGGCGTACAAATTCGAATAATCAACAAGCCAGCCAACAGCCCAATCCACAACCAACGAATAAGTCGCGAGCTAAAATATTCGACAAAAACGAAGGAGAATATGCCGACTTTGAGGAAATAAAATAAATAAAAACAGTTCATTATTTCTTTAGAAATGGTAAAAATGCAATTTTATACATTTTTAGCATAGAAATTCGCATTTTCAACTCAAAGTTTTGAACAAATCAATTACATTTGTTTTATATAAGTGATAACCGAATTGTGTATTCGGTTATTTTTTTTGAAAAAAACAAATTAATACTAATATGACAACAAAAACATTTTTGCTAATGACAGCAATTACATTGAGTGGTGTGGCACAAGCCGTAAACCCACTTTTGGAAAAGTACAACACGCCTTACGGAACTATTCCGTTTGATAAGATTAAGAATGAGCACTATTTGCCAGCTATGGAAGAAGCTATGAAAGTGCATAATAAAGAAATTGATGCCATTGTAAATAATGCTGAAGCTCCAAGTTTTGCCAATACGGTAGTAGCATTGGAAAAAAGTGGTGCTTTATTGACTAAAGTGACCACTCCTTTTTTCAATTTGTTAGGTGCCGAAACCAACGACGAAATGCAAGTAATTGCTCAAAAAGTTTCACCCATGTTGTCGGAACATGGCAATGCTATTATATTGAACGACAAGCTTTTTAAAAGGGTTAAAGCGGTGTACGATAGTAAAGATAAACTTAAGTTAACTGCTGAGCAAAGCATGCTTTTGCAAAATTCGTATGATCGATTTGCTGAGAATGGTGCTAACTTGTCGGACTCGGATAAAGAGATTTACAAACAGCTGACAAAAGATTTGAGCATGCTGACTCTGAATTTTGGTCAGAACGGATTAAAGGAGACCAACAAATGGAGTATGCCTATTACAAATAAAGATTTGTTGGTCGGTTTACCACAGGATGTACTTGATATGTTGGCAATTAATGCCAAAAAAGCAGGAAAAGAAGGTTGGATGCTCGATTTGAAGGCAACTACCTATGGACCCGTAATGAAATATGCTGATAACCGTGATTTGCGTCGCGAATTGTATATGGCTTATACTACCCGCAATATGTTGGGCGGTGAGTTCGACAATGTTGAGAATATTCGCAAAATTGCTAATCTCCGACTTCAAATGGCTAAACTGCTCGGACATAAATCCTACGCCGATTATAGTTTGGTACACCGCATGGCCGAGAATAAAGCCAATGTGTATGATTTGCTCAATAAATTATTGGTAGCTTATAAACCAGCAGCCGAAAAAGAATATGCTGAAGTTCAAGCTTATGCTAATAAAAGTGGTGCATACTTTAAGGTTCAATCGTGGGATTGGTCTTATTATTCCGAAAAACTGAAATCTGAAAAATTTGACTTAACCGACGAAATGTTGAAGCCTTATTTTGAACTCGAAAATGTGAAAAAAGGCATATTTGGGTTGGCTACTAAACTTTACGGCATTAAATTCGTAAAAAACACTTCTATTCCGGTTTATCATGCTGAGGTAGATGCTTACGATGTAATTGACGAAAAAGGGAAAGTAGTGTCAGTGCTTTACACCGATTTTCATCCACGCGATGGCAAACGTTCGGGAGCATGGATGAGTGAGTTTAAAGGTCAATGGATGGACGGAAAAAAAGATAGTCGCCCGCAAATAACCATTGTAATGAACTTTACACGCCCCACCGAAACTAAACCTGCACTGCTCACTTTCGACGAGGTGACAACATTTTTGCACGAATTTGGTCATGCCCTACACGGTATGTTAACCAAATGTACTTACGAATCACTTTCGGGCACAAGCGTTTACCGCGATTTTGTAGAGCTTCCTTCGCAAATTATGGAAAACTGGGGACCTGAGAAAGCGTTTCTCGATGGCTTTGCAACACATTACAAAACAGGCGAAAAAATTCCTGCTGAATTGATTCAAAAAATTAAAGATGCTGAGAATTACAATATCGCAAACTTCTGTCTTCGTCAGTTGAGTTTTGGATTTCTCGATATGGCTTGGCATTCTGTAGAAATTCCGTATGCCGGCGATGTTATTCGTATGGAAAAAGAAGCAATGAGTAAAACACAAATTTTACCCGTAGTAAACGATGCTGCGATGAGTCCTACATTTAACCATATTTTTTCAGGTGGTTATGCAGCAGGATATTACAGTTATAAATGGGCTGAGGTACTCGATGCTGATGCCTATTCGGTATTTGTAAAAAATGGAATCTTTGATAAAAAAACAGCTGCTTCTTTCCGCGAAAACATTCTTATGAAAGGCGGAACCGAACATCCAATGACGCTTTACAAACGCTTCCGTGGACAAGAGCCTACTATTGATGCACTACTTATACGTAATGGAATAAAGTAAGCGTTCTGCAAGCGGGTGAGCGGTATTTCCGCTCTCACGCTGAATTAGTAAGCGGTTGAAAGGTATCCCCGCTCTCACGCTGAATTAAAAAAAACCGTCATGAATTCCGGATTAATTCCGAAATTTGTGACGTTTTTTTTTAATGTAATCATATTTAATGCGAACGTTTGCATTAAAATATCTACATTCAGCAATTTACTAGATGGCTTATATGATTTTTTCATCTATTTTTGTGTAAAAATTAAATTTATCGTATTATGACTCGAAAACTAATTCACATGGCTTTAATTTCAATTTTACTTACGGCATGCAATAACAAAGTGCAATTTGCCTCGTACGATGATTATCCTGTTTACGACGGAGATGATTTAGAATTGATTTACACACCTCAAGTATCTAAATTTAGGGTGTGGGCTCCTACGGCTGAACAAGTAAAATTATTGCTTTACGATAATGGCTCCGAAGGGGCTGCTTATCAGGTAGTGGACATGAAACGATCAACTGATGGTACTTGGAAAAAAGAAATTGATGAAGATTTAAAATCGAAATTTTATACTTTCCAAATTCGTATAGGCGAAAAATGGCTTTCGGAAACTCCTGGAATGTGGGTTAAAGCCACTGGCATAAATGGTAAACGGGCGGCAATTATTGATATGAATACCACAAATCCCGAAGGTTGGGAAAGTGATAAACGTCCGCCATTGGCTAATTATTCGGATATTACACTGTACGAAGTGCATGTGCGCGACTTTTCGGTATCGGCCAACTCGGGTATGAAAAACAAAGGCAAATTCTTAGCTTTTACCGAAGCTGGAACCAAGAATACTGCTGGCGAAGCTACAGGTATTGATCATTTAAAGGAGTTAGGAATTTCGCATGTTCATTTAATGCCATCCTACGATTATGCTTCGATTGATGAGTCCAGGTTAAACGATAATAAATATAATTGGGGATACGATCCATTGAATTATAATGTTCCTGAAGGTAGTTATTCAACTAATCCACATGATCCAGCAAGTCGAATTCGCGAGTTTAAACAAATGGTGCAATCGCTCCACAAAGCGGGCATACGTGTTATTATGGATGTAGTTTACAATCATACTTACACTGGCGAGGAATCGCATTTAAACTTATTGGCTCCCGGCTATTTTTACCGTCATAATGCCGATAGTACATGGTCAAACGCTTCGGGATGTGGCAACGAAACTGCATCGGAACGCCCCATGATGCGTAAATTTATTGTGGAGTCGGTAGTGTATTGGGCTACTGAATATCATATTGATGGATTTCGTTTCGATTTAATGGGAATTCATGATATTGAAACCATGAATGCAGTACGTGAAGCTCTTAACAAAGTCGACCCAAGTATTTTTATTTATGGCGAGGGTTGGACGGCAGCAAGTTCACCATTAGCTGAAGAAAAACGGGCTGTTAAAAAGAATGCCAAACTATTGAATGGCATTGCTGTATTTAGTGATGATATTCGCGATGCATTAAAAGGCAGCTGGATGCATGCCGAAATTCCCGGATTTGTATCGGGCACTGATAGTTTGGAAGAAAGTGTGAAATTTGGTATTGTAGGTGGCATTAAACATCCACAAATTGATTACAGTAAACCAATTTACTCAAAAGATACGTATGTAAATGAGCCAAGTCAGTCAATCAATTACGTGTCCTGTCACGACGATATGTGCTTGGTTGATAAGCTAAAAGAATCGAAACCAGCGGGTGCAACCGATAATGAACTTGTTCGTTTCAATAAGCTGGCACAAACCATTGTTTATACTTCGCAGGGTGTACCGTTTATTTATGCTGGTGAGGAACTTTATCGCAATAAAAAAGGTGTTCACAATACCTATCAATCGCCTGATTCGATAAACCGTATCGATTGGGATTTTAAAACTACTAATAAAGATATTTTTACCTATTATCAAGGATTAATTGCTTTACGTAAAGCGCATCCCGCATTCCGAATTTCGAAAGCTGATATGATTCAAAATCATTTACAATTTATGGATTCAACACAAGCCAATGTGATAGCCTATACCCTTACTGGTCATGTAAATGGTGAAATATGGAAGGATATTTTGGTGATACTAAATGGTAATCGTAAATCGGTCGAAGTTGAAATACCCGAAGGTGAATGGAATTTGATTTGCCACGATGGTCAAATTAATTTGAATGGCATAAAAACGATTTCAACAACCAAATTTACGGTGGCTCCTTCGTCGGCCAGTATTTTATATATTGAATAATTTTCATACTTTTGTAAAAAAAAATCACATTATGAGAACAAAATCGATTATTCTAATTATTAGTATTTTATGTATTAGCAGTTTAGCTGCAAAAATTAAAGTTGCATCCGTTTTGGGCGACAATATGGTATTACAACGCAATAGCGAAGTCAAAATTTGGGGAACAGCCGATGCTTCTCAAAAAGTAACCGTAGTAGCCGACTGGAACAAACAAAAGATTAGCACCACTGCCAACGAAAAAGGAGAATGGTTGTTGAAAGTATCTACAGTAGAAGCTGGCGGTCCATACAATATTCAAATAACAGCAGGAAAAGAAAAACTGAAAATTACAAATATTTTGTTAGGCGAGGTTTGGTTGTGTTCTGGACAATCAAATATGGAAATGCCAGTGCAAGGATTCAATGATCAGCCAATTAACAAGTCGAACGAAACATTGGTAAATGCAACCAACAATAATATCCGCTTGTTTACTGTTGAAAAGGCCTCAAAAGCTACACCTCAAGATACTTGTCGTGGAAAATGGGAGATGGCTAATGCTCAAACAGTAGCAAAATTTAGCGCTACAGCTTATTATTTCGGTGCTCGTTTACAAAAATCGTTAAACATTCCTATTGGTTTGCTTTGTTCGAGTTGGGG
>CAIWIS010000750.1 GCA_903912795.1 uncultured Bacteroidales bacterium | reverse complement strand
GTGAAGGTGATGAAGTAATTGTGCCTGCAAATACGTATATCGCTAGTATCTTAGCTGTTAGTGATAATCGACTGACACCTGTTTTGGTTGAACCGGATATAAACACTTACAATCTCGATATTTCGCTCATCGAAAAACATATTACCGCTCGCACTAAAGCCATTATGGTGGTGCACTTATACGGACAGGTTTGCTGGAGTGAAGATATGGAAGCGCTGGCAAAGAAATACAATCTTAAAATTATTGAAGACAATGCGCAGGCGATAGGAGCCTCTTATAGTTCTGAGTTGCGAGTTACGAGTTCTGAGTTGGGGGGAAGTTCTGAATTACGAGTTACGAGTACGGAGAAGGGGGACAGTTCTATTCTCAGTACTCAGAATTCAGAACTCAAAACTAAAAAGACCGGTTCTCTCGGCGATGCCGCAGGCTTTAGCTTTTATCCGGGTAAAAACTTGGGAGCATTGGGCGATGCTGGTGCTGTAACAACAAACGATGATGAATTGGCCGAAATGGTGCGTGCCCTAGGCAACTACGGCAGTAAGCAAAAATATGTAAACGAATACCAAGGTCTAAACAGCCGTTTAGACGAAATACAAGCAGCATTACTCGATGTAAAACTTCGTCATATTGATGCCGACAACCAACGTCGTCGCGAAATAGCACAATACTATATCGACAATATTAAAAATGACAAAGTCATTTTACCATCTGTTGTCTGTTGTCTGTCGTCAGTTGTCGAGAAATCTCACGTCTGGCATCTCTTCATTATCCGCACCACCGAACGTGACCATCTACAACAATACTTTACCGAAAATGGCATCCAAACACTAATTCATTATCCCATACCACCACACAAACAAGGCGCCTATAAGGAAATGAATAATGTAACTTTCCCGATAACAGAGCTGATTCATAACGAAGTACTTAGTTTACCCATTAGTCCTGTTATGGAATGGGAAGAAGTGCAACGTGTGGTGGAAGTGATTAATAAATACTAAATTAATATGGGTATTGTTAGATTTGTAAAAAAAGGGGTGACGCTAAAGCGAATTTTGAATTTGTATCCTATAAAGATTTTTTTTATTACACTTAGGTCTCCATTCTATAAGTTATTTATTTATAATTCAAACGCAAATAGTATTCTAATAAAAAAAATAAATTTTAAACTTGCAGCCATTTTTAATGTTGTACCATGTAAATTTAGTTCAGTCAATGAATCTGATATTTTAAATCAACATTTGGTTGTTAAAAATACAATTGAGTTCATATATTCAAAACCTGTATTTTGGGATAGTGAATACAAGCAGAATTTGGAGATAAGTAAATATACAAGAGATAATAATGTTATTGAGTTTAGAGAAATGATAATTACAGGAGGTTCTAGCCTTCTTGAATTAAAAGATAATGTTATTTTTTATGAAAATTCTGAATTTGATAAAGACAATTTGATTAATTATGAGAGTGATTTAAGAATTAAATACTCAACAAATGGAACACATTTAATAAAGAAACAAAATGCTAAAAGGTTAATTGAAAAAGGTATTTGGCTGGGTGGTAGTTATTCCTTTAATTATTATCATTTTATGTTTGAGTATCTTATTAAACTAGTTGACGTAAATAATTCAAATATATCATCTAATACCCCTTTAATAATGGATAGTGTTTGTCTTCAAATCCCTACATTTAAAGAATTAATTGATATATTAAATACTAAGAATAGGGAAATTATATCGATTGATTACTCAGAAAGTTGTAAAGTTAACGATTTGTTTTTTGTTTCTTGTCCAAATTATATTCCATTAGATTTTAAAAATATAAATACTATTAAAGCTTGCGATTTATTATTTGATAAATTTTCAATTCAAAATTTACGAAAAAAATTATTAGTTGAAAAAAGTGACATTAAAACTCCAAAACGATTTTTTATTACCCGGAAAAATGCAAGTGGTAAGAGACCTTTTAATGAAATTGAAGTGTT
>CAIWIS010000749.1 GCA_903912795.1 uncultured Bacteroidales bacterium | reverse complement strand
GTATTTGAATTTTTTATCAGATAAGAATAAATCATATACTTTTTACACTATTTGTACCCTTGTATATGCAATTGATTGATTATATGATATATATAAATTCTGTATCGGAAAGTAAATATCTTAATTTCCTTTGCTTTTGAATGCCAGTGCGTACATTTTCATTTGTTTAACCATGGCAACTAAGCCATTCGAACGGGTAGGAGAGAGGTGTTCTTTTAAACCTATTTTGTCGATAAAATATAATTCGGTATTCAAAATTTCATCGGGTGTATGGTTCGACATTACCTGAATAAGCAACGACACAATACCTTTCACCAAAATAGCATCGCTTTCGCCTTGATAAGTGATTATGCCATCATTGTATTCGGCGTTAAGCCACACGCGACTCTGACAGCCTTCGATAATGTTTTGAGGTGTTTTATCCTTATCCTCAATAGGTTCGAGCGAATTGCCTAAATCAATTAATAAAGCGTATTTATCCATCCAATCATCGAATTGCTCAAATTCTTCGATAATGTTATCTTGTATTTCGTTTATGCTCATAATGAGTTTATATAGTTTGTAAAGTTTATAAAGTTATAAAGTTTGTAAAGTGAAGACTGATTTAAAGCTAAGTGAAAATTTAACACGAAACGCGAAACAATCAACTCAACATCATTACAACTCTTTTTAACGCTTCGATAAATACATCAATTTCTTCTTTTGTATTATATAATGAAAATGAAGCTCTTACAGTGCCCGGAATTCCTATCGAATCGATAAGGGGTTGCGCACAATGATGTCCTGTTCGTACAGCTATTCCCAATCTATCGAGCAGCATACCAATATCATACGGATGAATTTCGCCAACTAGAAACGAAACTACGGCACTTTTTTCGTCGGCTTGACCGATAATTCGAACATTCTCAATTTCTTGAATTCGCTTGGTAGCATAAACTGTGAGTTCGTGTTCATAAGCCGCAATATTTTCAATACCAATTTCTTGCACATATCTCACTGCTTCGGCCAACGCTGTTGAGCCAATATAATCAGGCGTTCCAGCTTCGAATTTAAAAGGCAATTCGTTATACGTGGTTTTTTCGAATCGTACAGTTGCTATCATTTCGCCTCCACCTTGATAGGGTGGTATGGCATTCAACCATTTTTCTTTGCCGTAAAGTGCACCAATACCGGTTGGAGCATAAATTTTATGTCCCGAAAAAACATAAAAATCAACATCTAACTCTTTTACATCAACTGCAATATGTGGAACGGCTTGAGCTCCATCAATCAATACAGGAATGTTTTGAGCGTGGGCAATTTCAATAATTTGTTTTACGGGATTTATTGTGCCTAGTACATTCGATACATGTGTAACTGATACAATACGAGTACGTTCGTTGAGCAATGATTTGTAAATATCCATGTCGAGTTCCCCTTTTTCGTTCATCGGGATTACACGGAGTGTCATTTTTTTACGTTCGCAAAGCATTTGCCATGGTACAATATTAGAGTGGTGCTCCATGACCGACACAACTATTTCATCTCCTTCGTTGCAAAATGCTTCGCCAAACGAAAATGCAACCAAATTAATTGCCTCGGTAGTACCTCTGGTGAAAATAATTTCTTCGCGTTTATCAGTTCCTAGAAAGTCACCAACAGTTTTTCGAGCATTTTCATGCGCCTCAGTAGCCCGCTGACTCAAAAAATGTACTCCCCGGTGAATATTGGCATTCAAGTGTTCGTAACCATAAATAATTCGGTCTAGTACGCATTGTGGTTTTTGTGTAGTTGCTCCGTTGTCGAAATAAATTAGGGGCTTATCGTATATTTTTTCGTTCAGAATTGGAAATTCGGAACGTATTTTTTCTATTGTAATTTTGTCCATGCTAATTAAACTACTTATAAGTGGCTTTTGTTTTGCAAAGGTACAATTTTTTACTGAATAATAATTGGAGTCTTATACAATCCCGAATTGAATAAACTATCAAAATAAAACGAATATATATGCATTTTATTTTATAAAAATACAACAAAATTGCATACTAAATATTGAATTGAAATTATATTGAAATAATTACGAAAATATATAATAAAATGTAGCTTGTTTGCGTTAAATTATCAAATGCATGTAAATAAGTCCAACCCTTAAAAATTTAACATCATGACAAGTAAAAAATCAGAAAACGCTAGCCTCGAAGGTAAAAAAAATGTTTTTATCCTAATGGGTTTAATTATGGCTCTTTCGTTTGTTTATATATCATTCGAATGGAGTAAAGAAAAAGTGATTGAAGTTGATAATACTTCAGGTCTTTTCAATGAAGGTGATGAAGAATTAATCCCAATTACAATGCCTGAAGTGCCACCTCCACCGCCGCCTCCATTACCAAAAATTGTAGAGGAATTTGTACTTGTCGACAAACCAGTTGTTAATCCGAGTTATGAAATTGAACAAATCAACGACCCTGTTGATATTCCTACATTTACAAATAGCACAACTCCCATTGAAGTTTTTGAAGATCCCTTAATTTGGGTCGAAGAAATGCCTGAGTTCAAAGGAAATATCAATAAGTATTTGTCCGAAGCCATTAAGTATCCTACTTTTGCTATCGAAATTGGTTTACAAGGCAAAGTGTATTGCGAATTTGTTGTTAATAAGGACGGTACAATTGTGGATGTGAAAATTGCTAGGGGAGTGGATAGATGCTTGGACGATGAAGCCATGCGCGTAATAAAATCAATGCCGGCATGGAAGCCGGGGCGATTGAATGGTAAGACTGTACGAGTAAAATATACCTTGCCCGTTAATTTTAAACTCATGTAAGAAAAGTTTTCTATACTTCACAAGTATAGGTAAGTGGTGATGTAAATTCGCATTTTTATTGTATTTTTGCATACAGAATCAACAATAATTGCCGTAGGTCGATTTGATTTACGGCTTTTATTTTAAATAATAAAAAATAAATGATTGAAATAACCGTTTTATAGTGGTTGATAATCAATAAAAAATATTTATGAAGTTTCGTATCTTATTAATTTTAACGTTGTTTGTTTGCATGAACGTGCTGGCTCAAAACAAAGTACGTATTTATGGCTATGTGATTGATACGAATAACCGTGGCATTGAACTGGCCAATGTGTATGTCGAAAACACTAGTGCAGGTACTACCACCAACCAAAATGGCTATTACGATTTATATATTGATACGAAAGATTCCATTACAATTGTATATTCGCTTATTGGCTACGAAACTGTGCGACACACCATGTTGCCTAAACAAAAAATAGTTCATATTTCGGTGGAATTACTTTCAAAAGCCAAACAAATCAAAGATATTGATGTAGTAGCACAACGCCGCCAAACTTCGTCGGTCGATTTTATTGATCCATCCAAATACCGACTTATGCCTAATGCTACTGGCGGCATCGAATCTTTATTAATTACTTTTACAGGTGTGAGTCAAAACAACGAAACAAGCTCGCAATACAATGTGCGGGGTGGAAATTTTGATGAAAATATCGTGTATGTAAATGGTATTGAGGTGTATCGTCCACTGCTGATACGTGCGGGTCAACAAGAAGGTTTGAGTTTTATAAATCCGGATATGGTGCAGAGTGTAGGCTTTTCGGCTGGAGGTTTTGAGGCTATGTATGGCGATAAGATGTCGTCGGTACTCGATATTCAGTATAAAAAACCTAAAACGTTCGAATCGTCAGTTTCCATGAGTTTGCTTGGTGCTACTGGATATATAGGTTCGACTAATAAGAAGTTTTCTCAAATGCATGGAATTCGTTATAAAACTTCGGCTTACTTGCTTGGTACGCTGCAAACTAAAGGGGAATACGATCCTTCTTTTGTAGATTATCAAACCTATTTAACCTATCAACTTAAACCTAAATGGGAAGTGACATTTCTTGGGAACTTTTCGCAAAATAAGTATAATTTCCGCCCAACTGAACGTAAAACTGATTTTGGAACCTATCAAACTGCTCGCAACCTAACAATTTTTTACGAAGGACAAGAGAGTGATTTATTTCGAACTTCGTTTGGTGCTTTGACATTTAATTACCGCCCAACCGAAAAAACAAAGCTTAGTTTTTTAACTTCGGCATTTTATACCAACGAAAATGAAACATTTGATATTTTAGGCGAGTATATTTTGAGTGAAGTAAAGACTGATGCCGATAATCCTGGTGAGAAAATAGGTGCTTCGCTAGGTATTGGGAAATACCACGAACATGCTCGTAACCGCTTGAAAGCCACAGTGGCGAATGTTGCTCATAATGGCGAGTTCAATACAAAAAATAATAAAATGAAATGGGGTGTTAATTTTCAGCTCGAAAACATTTCCGATAAAATAAACGAATGGGAATGGCGCGATTCTGCTGGTTATTCACTTCCGTTCAACGATAAACGTGTGGATTTATACTATAATTTGAAAGCACAAACTAATTTACCATCATTTCGAACAACTGCATTTTTTCAAAATACGCATAAATGGAATACTGATTGGTCGAAAATTACATTGACTGGTGGCTTAAGGGCCAATTATTGGACTTTCAATAACGAATTGCTTGTTAGTCCTCGTATTTCAGCCTCATTAATTCCAAGTTGGGAAAAGGATTATACCTTCCGTTTTGCAACCGGTGTGTATTACCAAGCGCCATTTTACAAAGAAATCCGCGATACAGTATCGGATAATATCGGAAATATAAAAATTGCTTTAAACAATAATATTAAAGCACAGCGCTCAGTGCAATTTCTACTAGGCGGTGACCACCATTTTCGAGCTTGGGGTCGTCCATTTAAGTTTACTACCGAGGCTTATCTAAAACTTATGGACCGCGTTGTAAGCTATTCGGTTGATAATGTGCGAGTAAGGTATTCGGGTGAAAATGATGCCGAAGCATATACTGCTGGTGTTGACTTTAAACTATTTGGTGAATTAGTGCCTGGGACCGATTCGTGGATAAACTTTTCGCTAATGAATTCGAAAGAGAATTTACTAAACGACTCTTATGTCAAAAACAATTATGATGATGATGGAAAGTTAACTTCTTCCGAAACAGTTTTTCCGGGTTGGATGCCACGTCCTAACGAGCAGCGCTATTCATTCTCTATGATGTTTCAGGATTATTTGCCTAATAATCCAAAATATAAAATGCAGTTGAAGTTTATTTGGTCTGATGGTTTACCTTTTGGCGCGCCTCGAAATATTGCTTTCCGCTCAAAATTCCGATCTTCGCCTTACCGTCGAGTTGATATTGGTGGTTCTCGTCTGATAGCTAGTGGAGTTGATAAAATTATGGACAAAGGATGGTTGCGGGGTGTGAAGAATATTTGGATAAACTTAGAAGTGTTTAACTTACTCGATTTTAAAAATATAAATTCGTATTATTGGGTTACAGATATTTATGGGCAACAATTGGCGACTCCCAATTATCTTACCAGTAGGCAGTTGAATTTAAAATTGATAGTTGATCTTAAGTAATTTCAAGTGTTAAGCCATTTACTTTTTCAAACTTAGAAAGAACCAAACTTTCGTCTGATTTTTTGAAATTAATTTTCATAAAACAATTGTTTTCAAATGTTTGAGTAAGAATTTCAGCGTTAAATTGTTTGCAAATCTGCATTACGTCATTCATTAAAATGTATTCAAAATAAATGCTTAATGTGGTTTTTAATTCAACTTCAATTAGTTGAGCATTTCTGATGGCATCGATAGCTGCTTCTTTGTAAGCATTTGTCAATCCGCTTGTACCAAGCAATACACCACCAAAATAACGAACAACTATTATAAGAACATCGGTAAGTTGATGCGAATTTAGTTGACCAAGAATTGGTTTACCTGCTGTACCCGAAGGCTCTCCATTATCATTCGTTCTGTATGTAGTTCTTTCGGGGCCAAGCATGTAAGCATAGCATACATGGCGAGCATCCGAAAACTTATTCGAATATTGATTTACTACCTCTTTTATTTCGTCCACTGTATTTACAGGTATTGCATAGGAAATAAATTTACTTCCTTTTTCCTTATAAAGCCCTGAACTTATTGATTGTATGGTTTTAAATTTGAATGACATATAAAAAATGCGCGTTGAATTTTTAAAAATTTCAACGCGCAAATGTAACAAAAATAAATGTTTGCTTAAAATAGTTTTCGATAGATGTGACAATATGGAGTGCCATTCTTTTTATCGTAATATTCTTGATGATAATCTTCGGCTGCCCAAAACACAGGAGCAGGTTTTAGCAAAGTAGCAGGCTTGAAACCTTTATTCGATAAGATTTTTATGTATTTTTCAACTATAGCTTTCTGACTTTCATTTACATAAAATACAACCGATTGGTATTGTGGACCTATGTCAGGCCCTTGGCCACCAATTTGTTCAAAATTATGTGTTTCGTAATATAGCTTTACCAAATCTTCGAAACTTGTTTTGGATGTGTCAAAAATCACTTCTGTAGTTTCAATATGACCTGTAGAGCCTGTACAAACCTCTTTGTAAGTTGGATTATCCACATGTCCACCCATGTAACCTACAGTAGTTTCGGTTACACCTGCTTTTTTCATAAAATAAAATTCAGTTCCCCAGAAACATCCTGAGGCAAAATACGCTTTTTCCATTGTTGTTTGTTTTGTTGGAATAAATTTCATTGATATTGAGTTCACACAATGACGGGTGTTTTTAGCAGTATAATTTTCACCCTCAAAAACATGCCCGAGATGTCCTCCACAGTTAGCACATACAATTTCAACTCGTCTACCATCAGCATCAGGTACACGTTTTACAGCGCCCTTTATTTCGTCGTCGAAACTAGGCCAACCGCAATGTGAGTCGAATTTATCATTCGAATTATAAAGCGGAGCGTCGCATTGTCTGCATACATAAGTGCCACTATCTTTGGTGTTTACATATTCGCCTGTATGTGGGTATTCAGTACCTTTGTTTATTATTACGGCAGCTTCTTGTGGAGTAAGTTTATTGTATTTCATAGGTTGTTTGTTTTTACTACAAGCACTTTGCGAAAAACTTATTAATCCACAAATCAACAAAATATGTGGTTTCATAATTCTAAAATTAGTTTTCAATCTTCTTCAATTCTTTTTTCGAGCAATTCATCAATGCATGTTTTCACAAAGTCATATTTATCATAATCAATACGTTTTTGCTCACCATTCCAAAAAACTAAATCAATATCAATGGGTATGTCACCAATCAAAGCCGTTAAAGGTGACCTTCCAAGTTCATCTTCAATGTGTTTAAAATGATTTTGAGTTTCAATTGCCGAATCTGCCGAAAGGAGTACAAGTGCTTGATTTAGAAAGTTATTTTTATACTTATTTCCAATAGGTTTGGTTAGTAACAATCTGCTTTCGTCGGTAATCTCAAAAAACTCACTTAATTTTTCTTTTGCAAGTTCAATATTTTGTTCTTTTTGATAATTGGATCCAAGCATTACAATGGCTGTATTCATACTTGATAAATTTTTGATATATAAACATCGATATTATTCTAAATGCTTTATTTTGTGAAACAAAAAAAGTCGAAGAAATGTTCTTCGACTTTTATTAAATATGTGATATTTTAGTACTTGTAGTCTTTAAGTTGTTCTTGAAGTCGTTTACGTGCAAGGAATATCCTACTTTTTACAGTACCTATAGGAAGATTCATTGTTTGTGCAATTTCTTCGTATTTAAATCCTTCAACATGCATCGAAAATGGGATGCGATATTCATCCGAAAATGACTCAATTGTTCTGGTAATTTCACCAATAGCATACGACCCCTCTGGACTGTCAAAACCTGAATTTTGTGGTAAATTCAAATGATGTAAATCCTCAGTTTTGTCAACAACAGTTTGGTTACGAACAATTTTACGATAATTGTTAATGAAGATATTCTTCATAATTGTTAAAACCCAACCTTTGAAATTGACATTGTCAGTAAACTTCTCCTGATTGTCCAATACTTTTAATGTGGTATCTTGCAACAAATCTTCTGCTTCATCACGGTTTAAGGTGAGAGAAAAAGCAAAATTACGCATGTTACTTTGCAAGGCTACCAGTTCGTTTACGATTTGTACGTTTTTCATACTTTCAAATTTTTTACGTGTGAATGATGACTAAAATACTCTGAAGTAAATTAGTTTGTTTGATAACTTGAAATAAAACTAATGTAACAGAAACAAGTAATTGATTGTCAGTTGTCTATACTGAATAATTCAAAATAAAGAGCTCCTTTGTAAATGTTTTTTGTTCATTTACGTTACAAATATAGATGATATTTTTGGAATAAGAATGTGTATCGATTAAAAATTAATCAGAAAAACACTTATTTGTATATATTTAACAATTGTAATTATTACAATATGTAAAAATAATGCCTTATTTGATTTGTAAAATAGGTTATGTATTTGAAATACAGCATTATGAAAAATATTGAGATTGTTCATTGAAATTTAATCAATATTTTATTACTAATTCAGTAATTTAAAAATTAATATTATATGTTATTTTAAAGGCCCAATAAATGTTGAAAATATACTCAAATGTATTTTATATAGTTAGTAGTCAATTATTATTTCATTTAGAGTTTGTAATACATTGAGAATTCTTCAAAATGTAATGCTTAACACACTATAAATATTAGAATAATAACTGTTTTTTTTGTACTTTTGTACTCAAATTAAATTAACAACAGACAATCGCTTTACAATCAACACTTTATGGATAGTATTCAAATTAAAGACAAACAATTCACATTGTCGATACCCGAATGTGAGATAATTGCTGCAGTAAAAAAAGTAGCACTTCAAATTAATTCAGATTTAAAAGGTACAAATCCATTGTTTATTTGTGTGTTAAATGGTGCTTTTATGTTTGCTTCGGATTTAATGAAAGAAATTGATTTTCCGTGCGAAATAACTTTTATCAAATTATCGTCGTATGAAGGGTTATATACTTCGGGTTCGGTAAAGGAAATTATTGGTTTGAACGAAAGTGTTGTTGGACGTAATGTGGTGGTAGTGGAAGATATAGTTGATACAGGAATTACAATGGAGCGTATTTTAGAATCGCTAATAGCAAAAGGAGCTAAGGATATACATGTGGCTACTTTTTTACAAAAACCTGATGCTTTGCAACGTAATATCAAGATTGATTACATAGCTATGAAAATACCGAACGATTTCATTGTGGGTTATGGACTTGATTACGATGGTTATGGACGAAATTTGAAAAATATATATACAGTAGTAAATGATTAGTTAATTTATTAAGATATTGATATGTTAAATATTATTTTATGTGGAGCCCCTGGTTGCGGCAAAGGCACACAAAGCACTTTATTGGTAGAAAAGTATAATTTAAAACACCTATCTACTGGCGAATTATTACGAAGCGAAATTGAGTCGAAATCGGATGTTGGTAAACAAGCCGAAAAGTATATTTCAATAGGTAGTTTGGTTCCTGACCAAATGATTATTGAAATTTTGTTGAATGCTGTTGATAAATATGCAGCTACAGCTGCTGGTTTTATTTTGGATGGTTTTCCTCGTACTGTAGAGCAAGCTGCTGCACTCGAAAAAGCATTTGAAGAACGTAATAATAAAATTGATTTTTTAGTTGATATTCAGGTTGAAACCAAGGAATTGATAACTCGTTTATTAATACGTGGTGAAACTTCGGGACGTAGCGATGATAATTTAGACACAATTAAAAAACGTTTACAAGTTTACGAATCAAAAACAGCTCCTGTAAATGAATTTTATAAAAACTTAGGTAAATACCATTCAATAAACGGAATAGGCGAGATTTCAGAAATTTCGGCACGAATATCGGAAGTTATTGATGCTGAATTAAATAAATAATTTCGTATATTTGTAAATTATTAAACACTAAACTATAATAATGGCTGGTTCTAACTTTGTTGATTACGTAAAAATATTTTGTCGTTCTGGTAAAGGTGGCGCAGGTTCAAAGCATTTTTATCGCGATAAGTTGACCATGAAAGGTGGACCCGACGGCGGCGATGGTGGACGTGGAGGCCATATAATTATACGAGGAAATAAAAATTTCTGGACATTGATTCACTTAAAATATGCTCGTCATATTTATGCTGGTGATGGTGATGGCGGTAGTAGTAGTCGTAGTTTTGGTAAAGATGGTGAAGATAAAACTATTGAAGTGCCTTGTGGTACTGTACTTTACGATGCCGAAACTGGTGAATGCTTGGGTGATATCACTGAAGATGGACAAGAATTGATTTTGATAAATGGTGGTAGAGGTGGTTTGGGTAACTGGCATTTTAGAACATCTACATTACAAACTCCTCGTTTTGCTCAACCGGGTGAGCCACGTATTGAACGTACTCTCATTCTTCAACTTAAGGTGTTGGCCGATGTAGGTTTGGTTGGTTTTCCGAATGCCGGAAAATCCACACTGCTTTCGGTAATATCGGCTGCAAAACCCGAAATTGCAGATTATCCATTTACAACACTGGTTCCAAATTTAGGAATTGTACCTTATCGCGATAATAAATCCTTTGTTATGGCCGATATACCTGGAATTATCGAGGGTGCTGCCGAAGGCCGTGGACTTGGTTTGCGGTTTTTACGTCACATTGAGCGAAACTCGATTTTACTTTTTATGATTCCCGCCGATAGCGATGATATTGTTCGTGAATTTAATATTTTATTAAACGAATTGAAACAGTACAATCCTGAACTTGTTGATAAACAGCGTATTTTGGCCATTACCAAATGTGATATGCTCGATGAAGAACTGACCATTGCATTAAAAAATGAACTTCCAAAAGATGTTGAAACAGTGTTTATCTCATCTGTTAGCGGTTTGGGCTTAAATGAATTAAAGGATTTAATTTGGACCGAGATTAACAAAGAATCGAACAAAATTGTTGAGATCAGTCATCGACCTATGGAGATTATTCCATTGGAAGAAACCGATGATATGTGGGATGATGAAGAAGATGAAGAATGGGATGGAGAAGAAGATGAAGACGATGATGATGATATTTCGAAATACAAAGGTATAGGTTGGGACGATTTGTAAATTAAAGATTAAAGAACAAAGAACAAAGAACAAAGACTAAAGATTGCTTGAAATTAATAAGATATCCAATATTAGCTGCGCATTCATCAATTACTCATTTTTGTACTGCACGCATAGGAGGAGTAAGTAGTGGAAATTACGGTACATGTAATATAAGTCCATATTCGGGCGACTTGCCCGAAAATCAGAAGCGTAATTTACAATTGCTTTGCAATGAAATTAATATTGCGCCTAATCAACTAGTTTTCCCTTACCAAACACATGGTAATATTGTAAAAGTTATAGATGATGAATTTTTACAATTATCAACCAACAATCGTACGGAATTTTTAAATGGAGTTGATGCTTTAATTACGCAATTGCCTGCGATTTGTATTGGAGTTACTACAGCCGATTGTGTTCCAATTTTAATATACGACCCTGTAAATAAAGCTATTGCAGCTGTACATGCTGGTTGGCGAGGAACAAATTCACGTATTGTACAAAAAACAATACAAGCTATGCAGGTTTTGTATGGAACGTACCCCGAAAATGTATTGGTAAGTATTGGTGTTTCAATTTCACCTGATGCTTATAATGTTGGCGAGGATTTGTTGCTGGAATTTGAGAATTCTGGCTTTCCAACTGAATTAATTTTTAGCAAAAAAGAGGGAATCTTGCATCTGGATTTATGGAAAGCCAACAAATGGTTGCTTACTGAAATGGGTGTTCCTGCTAGTCAGATAGAAATTGCAAATATATGTTCGTATACAAATGCTGATATATATTTTTCGGCACGAAAACTAGGACTAAAATCTGGCCGAATGCTAAGTGCTATAATGCTGAATTAATAAAAAATAACCCCGATTGCTGATAGCAATCGGGGTTATTTTTTTATCTTTTTTTGTATCCGCCACTGCTACCAGTGCGTCTGCGGTCGCTTCCACCACCACCTTCGGATGAACTGCGGCGTGCAGGTCTATCGTCGGTTGAGCGAGCTCTCCATGGCTTATCACCACCTTCGGAACTTGAAGCCGATTTGCGGTAGCTGCTACCACCACCACCACCACTATTTCCCGTGCGAGGTGCTGAACTTCCATACTCGCGTCTGCCATCGCTTGAACCACCGCTGCGTGGACGGTATTCAGGTTTACGACTGCCTCCATCGGCCGATTTGCTTCCTTTAGCTTCCGATACAATATATTCACTTTCGCCAGCAAACGAAGTGATTACCTTTTCCATTTGGTCGCTAAATACATCGAAAAAAGTAAATTTATTAGTTACCTCAATAGCACCAATTGTAATTGATTTATCGCCAGTTACATCGTTTATTATACCTAGGAATCGTTTTGGATCAATACCTTCGCGGTCGCCAATGTTTATTTTCAGACGTACACGTTTTCCAGTTTTAGCTCCTCTTTCGCCTCTATCACCACCCCTGTCAGAACGTTCACTACCACGGCGGTCATCGTATTCGCCACGTACATGCGATTTTTCGTGATAATTTAAATCTTCGGCATTTTTATAATAATCCAAAAAGCGATTAAACTCTATCGAAACAAAGCGTTTCAGAATTTCTTCTTTGCTCAAATCTTCGAGCTGTTTCATGATTTGATTCGTATAAGGAGCTATTTGTTCCTCGTTTACTTCCACATTTTGCATGCGGTCAATCATATAAAACAATTGTTTTTTGCATACTTCCAAACCATTCGGAATTTGTTCCTGAATAAAGTTTTTGCGAAGCATGCGCTCAATGTCTTTAATCTTAAAACGTTCTTTTGAATGTATAATTGAAACGGCAATCCCTTTTTTATTGGCACGACCTGTACGTCCACTACGGTGTGTGTATATTTCTACATCGTCGGGTAAGTTGTAGTTAATAACATGCGTTAAGTCACTCACATCCAATCCACGAGCAGCCACATCGGTTGCAACTAATAACTGTATATTACGGATACGGAATTTTTGCATTACAGTATCGCGTTGTGCTTGCGAAAGGTCGCCATGTAAAGCATCGGCATTATAGCCATCGTGCATTAAATGGTCAGCTACTTCTTTGGTTTCCTGGCGCGTACGACAGAAAACAATACCGTAAATATCTGGATTTAAATCCACAATACGTTTAAGTACTAAGTAGCGTTGTTTGGCTTGTGATACATAATAGATATGTTCAACGTTTTCAGCACCAGCATTTTTCGTTCCAACAGTTATTTCCTCGTAATTTTTCATATATCTTTTGGCGATATTTGAAATTTCCTTAGGCATAGTTGCCGAAAAAAGCATGGTACGACGCGTTGCCGGTGTACGTTCAAGTATGGTTTCAATATCTTCTTTGAATCCCATGTTTAGCATTTCATCGGCTTCGTCGAGCACCAAAAAATCAATTGCGCCTAATTCAATTTTACCACGTTCAATTAAATCAATTAATCGTCCCGGAGTAGCTACAATAATTTGAGGAGGTGTGTCGAGTTGACGAAGTTGCGTGCGAATGTCTTCGCCACCATAAACAGGTACGATACGCATTCCACGCATGTTTTTGGAATAACCTTTGAGGTCGTTCGCAATTTGAATACACAATTCGCGTGTAGGCGACAAAACCAATGCTTGAACCTGTTTGCGGCTAGCATCAATTAGGTTAAGTACTGGCAATCCGAATGCAGCAGTTTTACCAGTTCCTGTTTGAGCAAGTGCCACTAAATCAGCGGTTTGTTCGAGCATGAACGGGATGGTTTTTTCTTGTACGGGCATAGGTTGCTCATACCCAAGTTCTTCGATGGCCGATAAAATATCGTCCTTCAAATTTAATTCTTTGAATGTCATTTTGTTTGTTTTAGTACACGTTTTTGAGTAGATATCCGACGATAATTTCATGCGAAAAAATCCATTTTTAATCGTCGCATGGAACTTCGTTTCAAATGTTTTTGTAAAACGTGTATCCCAATGATGGTTTGCTTACTGCATAAAGCAGTGAATTTCGGACAATTACCCACAACGCGCTGTTGTTTTTAAATCGGGTGCAAAGATAGTGTAAAAATTTGGAATATGAAATATATTTTTTTACATGTTTTTTTGTAGTTTTTTAATGCTCATTTTTTTAATAATTGAGTCAAAATCATTATCTTTGCAATCATTTTTTTCTGAAATAATCAACAATTTAATTCTACAATAAAAAAAACAACAAAATGAGTAACACAAAAAGAGTGTATACCTTTGGAAATGGAAAAGCCGAAGGTAAAGCTGAAATGAAGAATTTGCTTGGAGGTAAAGGAGCAAATCTTGCTGAAATGAATTTGATTGGTGTTCCGGTTCCTCCGGGATTCACTATCACAACAGATGTTTGTTCTGAGTATTATACTCTTGGTAAAGACAAAGTAGTTGAACTATTAAAACCTGAAGTTGAAGCAGCCATTGCTGAGCAAGAAATTTTAATGAGTTCTAAATTTGGCGATATTGAAAATCCACTTTTAGTTTCGGTTCGTTCGGGAGCTCGCGCTTCAATGCCAGGTATGATGGATACTATCCTAAACTTAGGTTTGAACGATGCAGTTGTAGAAGGTATAATTCGCAAAACAGGTAATGCTCGTTTTGCATGGGATTCATACCGTCGTTTTGTTCAAATGTACGGTGATGTTGTTTTAGGTATGAAACCTGAAAATAAAAACGATATTGATCCATTCGAAGAAATTATTGAACATATCAAAGAAGAAAAAGGTGTTGAATTAGATACACAACTTTCGGTTGACGATTTAAAAGAAATGGTTGCTAAATTTAAAGCTGCTGTTTTGAAACAAACCGGAAAAAACTTCCCTGAAAATGCTTACGAACAACTTTGGGGAGCTGTTTGCTCAGTATTTGACTCCTGGATGAACGACCGCGCTATTCTTTATCGCAAAATGGAAGGAATTCCTGCTGAATGGGGAACTGCTGTTAACGTTCAAGCCATGGTATTTGGTAATATGGGCGAAACTTCGGCTACTGGTGTATGTTTCAGTCGTGATGCTGCTACTGGCGAAGACCAATTTATTGGCGAATACTTAATCAACGCTCAGGGCGAAGACGTAGTTGCTGGTATCCGTACTCCACAACAAATTACAAAAATTGGTTCACAACGTTGGGCTGAATTAGCTGGTGTTTCGGAAGAAGAACGTTTGGCTAAATACCCATCAATGGAAGAAGCCATGCCAGAAATCTATTTAGAATTAGATGCTATCCAAACAAAATTGGAAAACCACTACAAAGATATGCAAGATATGGAGTATACCGTACAAGAAGGTAAACTTTGGTTTTTGCAAACTCGTAACGCCAAACGTACTGGTGCTGCTATGGTTAAAATTGCCATGGATATGTATCACCAAGGTATGATTGACGAAAAAACTGCAATTTTACGTATTGATCCAAACCGTTTGGACGAATTATTGCACCCAGTATTCGATAAAAAAGCTATCAAAGATGCTAAATTAATTGCCAAAGGTTTGGCTGCTTCTCCGGGAGCTGCTTCAGGTCGCGTGGTATTTAATGCTGATGATGCTGCTGAATGGGCACAACATGGCGAAAAAGTAATTATGGTACGTGTTGAAACTTCGCCTGAAGATTTAGCTGGTATGGCTGCTGCTCAAGGAATTTTGACTGCTCGTGGTGGTATGACTTCTCACGCAGCTGTAGTAGCTCGTGGTATGGGTAAATGTTGTGTTTCGGGTGCTGGTGCTCTCAAAATTGACTATACTCATAAAGTAATGGAAGTGGATGGTTTAACCGTTAAAGAAGGCGATTATATATCATTAAATGGTTCTACTGGCGACATTTTCTTAGGAAAGGTTGCTACTACCGAAGCTGAATTGGATGCTGACTTTGCTGAAATTATGACTTTGGCTGATAAACATACTAAAATGTCGGTTCGTACAAATGCTGATACACCTAACGATGCACAAGTTGCTCGTAAATTTGGTGCTACTGGTATTGGACTTTGCCGTACTGAGCACATGTTCTTCGAAGGCGAAAAAATTAAAGCCATGCGCGAAATGATTCTTTCGGAAAATGCCGAAGGTCGTCGTATTGCGTTAGCAAAAATTCTTCCTTATCAACAAGAAGATTTCGAAGGAATATTCGAAGCTATGGCTGGATGTCCGGTTACAGTTCGTTTATTGGATCCACCTTTGCACGAATTTGTTCCTCACGATGAAAAAGGTCAACGCGAAATGGCTGAAGCTATGGGCGTATCGGCTAAAGTGATTAAACAACGCGTAGAATCGCTTCACGAATCGAATCCGATGTTAGGTCACCGTGGTTGTCGTTTAGGAAATACTTATCCTGAAATTACCGAAATGCAAACACGCGCTATTCTTGGTGCAGCATTGGCATTGAAGAAAAAAGGCATAGTTGCAATTCCTGAAATTATGGTTCCTTTAGTAGGTATCAAATATGAGTTCAACGAACAAGATACTATTATCCGCGAAACAGCAGCAAAATTATTTGCCGAAGCTGGTGATAGCATTGAGTTTAAAGTTGGTACTATGATTGAAATTCCTCGTGCAGCTCTTACTGCCGATAAAATTGCTGAAAAAGCTGAATTCTTCTCATTTGGTACAAATGACTTAACTCAAATGACTTTCGGTTATTCACGCGACGATATTGCTACTTTCTTACCTATTTATTTGGATAAGAAAATTTTAGCTGCCGATCCATTCCAAGTTCTTGACCAAAATGGTGTAGGACAATTGGTGCAAATGGCAACTGAAAAAGGACGTGCAGTAAATCCAAAATTAAAAGTTGGTATTTGCGGCGAACATGGCGGCGAACCTTCATCAGTTGAATTCTGCCACCGTGTGGGATTGAACTATGTAAGTTGCTCACCATTCCGTGTGCCTATCGCACGTTTGGCTGCTGCTCAAGCTGCTTTGAAAGAATCGAAATAAAATTCTAATACTTTACTAAAACTACCACTTTTAACTTTAAAAGTGGTAGTTTTTTTTTATTTACTTTATAG
>CAIWIS010000748.1 GCA_903912795.1 uncultured Bacteroidales bacterium | reverse complement strand
TTCGGGTATTGCCATGGGATTGATTTCCGAAAATAAAGGTAAAAACTTTGCTGTTCTTTCGGATATTTTGGGCGACGAAGATCACTTAGGCGATATGGACTTCAAAGTTACTGGAACAAAAGACGGTATCACGGCTACGCAGATGGATATTAAAGTAGATGGACTTTCGTACGAAATTCTTGAAACTGCTTTGAACCAAGCTAAAGCCGGACGTATGCATATTTTGGGCAAAATCCAGGAAACATTGGAAGCTCCACGCGAAGACATGAAACCAAATGCTCCACGTATTGTTGTAATGATGATACCAAAGGAAATGATTGGTGCCATTATCGGACCTGGTGGAAAAATTATTCAAAACATGCAAGCTGAAACGGGTGCTGTAATTACCATCGAAGAAATTGGTAACGAAGGACGCGTGGAAATTGCTGCTAATAACAAAATGGCTATTGATGCTGCTATTGCCAAAATTAAAGGTATTGTTTCAATTCCAGAAATTGGCGAAACTTATCCTTCGAAAGTGAAATCGGTAATGCCTTATGGTGCATTTGTTGAGTTTATGCCAGGCAAAGAAGGTTTGTTGCACATTTCCGAAATTGACTGGAAACGCATCGAAACCATGGATCAAGCAGGAATTAGCGAAGGCGATATGATTGATGTAAAATTGTTGGATATTGACCAAAAAACCGGAAAATACAAACTTTCACGCAAAGCATTGTTGCCACGTCCTCCAAAAGAAGAAAATAAATAACCCATTGCCCTTAAAGGGGAATAAAATTAAAAAAGCTGCAATCTGGTTTACGGGTTGCAGCTTTTTTTGACAATATAAAGATTATGTCAATACAAAAAAAAGAAAAACCGGCTGTTAAAGCCGAATTACATCCCCGAAATAAACATCGCGATAGGTACGATTTTAAAAAACTCATTGAGCTTTGTCCTGATTTTGCAAAGTACCTGAAAGTAAATGAGTTTGGTGTTGAGTCAATTGACTTTGCCAACCCTAAAGCTGTAAAGTGGTTAAACAAGGCATTGCTAATGCAGTATTATTCCATCGAGTATTGGGATGTTCCAGCTGGATATTTATGTCCTCCAATACCCGGAAGAGCTGATTATATACATCATATAGCCGAACTGATTGGCAGTACAAATGCTGGTAAAATACCTTTAGGCGGCGATATAAAATGCATGGATATTGGTGTAGGTGCAAGCTGCATTTATCCAATTATTGCTATAAAAGAGTACGGATGGTCGTTTGTAGGTACTGATATTGATAAAAACGCTCTCGAATCGGCACGTAAAATTATTGAACACAACGATTTTTTGAAAAAGAAAATGGAATTGCGTTATCAGGAAAATCCGAATGATGTATTTCATGGAGTTATGTTACGCACCGAACCTATTGATGTGGTAATTTGCAATCCTCCATTTCACAGTTCGCAGCAAGAAGCCGAAAAAGGAACTCTCAAGAAAATTAGTAGCTTGACACATAAAAAAGCAACTACTCCCGTTTTAAATTTTGGTGGGCAAAGCAATGAACTCTGGTGCGAAGGTGGCGAAGAGCGTTTTATCCGAAATATGATTCGACAAAGTCGTCAGTTTTCGACAAATTGCTATTGGTTTTCGACATTGGTTTCAAAAAAAGATCATTTAGATGCACTCGTAGAGGCTGTTAAAATGGAGGGTGCACACGATGTTCGGATTATTCAAATGGGGCAGGGCACAAAGCAAAGTCGTATTTTAGCATGGTCGTTTTTGAATCCAACTCAGCAAAAAAAGTGGAAAGAAACGAAATGGAATGCACATTAAATAATAGTTGTGTATTTTGCAAAAAAGAATTACCTTTGCACCACTTTTTTGTAAAAGAAAGTGTGATGGGAAATTAAGCAACTAATCACTTAATAACGAAACGCTTAAATTTTGAGTAACACAAAAATTATTTTTTAAAAATGAAAACATTTGAATTAAAAGGAGCTGTTCGCACAGACCTTGGAAAAAAAGCTTCGAAAGCTGAACGTGTAGCCGATACTGTACCTTGCGTACTTTATGGAGGTGCCGAAAACGTACATTTCACTGCTACTGCAAGTGATTTACGTAAATTGATTTATTCTCCCGAAGTATTTGTTGTTGACTTAACTGTTGATGGTAAAGCTTGTAAAGCAATTATGAAAGCATTACAATTTCAACCAGTTACTGATAAAGTTTTACACATCGACTTTTTGGAAGTTTCTGATAAAAAACCAGTTGTAGTTGAAATACCTGTAAAATTAGAAGGTTTGGCCGAAGGTGTTAAAGCTGGGGGTAAATTGGCGCTCGAAATGCGTAAATTGAAAGTAAAAGGTTTGTACACACAAATCCCTGAAAATATTGTTATTGACGTAACTCCGCTTGGATTAGGAAAATCGGTACAAGTTGGTGCTGTTGCTGTTGAAAATATGGAAATTTTAAATGCTAAAAACGCTGTAGTTTGTCAGGTTAAATTGACAAGAGCTGCTCGTGGAGCTGCTGCGGCTGCTGCAAGCAAAAAATAATTGATAGAATTTTTTGAATTATTTTTTTGAAACGATGAGATAGTTTATTCTCAAATTTTCGAATTCTCAAATTTTCAAATTCTTAAAATATGAAGTACTTGATTGTTGGATTAGGTAATATTGGTAACGAATACCACCATACCCGCCACAACATTGGATTTACAATATTGGACGCTTTCGCCGAAGCGTCCAATGTTTTTTTTGCAGATAACCGTTATGGAGCTACTTGCGAAGTGAAGGTAAAAGGTCGTACGCTGATTTTACTCAAACCGTCCACTTTTATGAACTTGAGTGGAAACGCCCTACGTTATTGGATGCAAAAAGAAAACATTCCCATCGAAAATGTGTTAGTAATAGTGGATGACATTGCTTTGCCATTCGGCACCTTGCGCTTAAAACCCAAAGGGTCGGATGCCGGACACAATGGACTCAAAAATATTCAGGATATTTTGGGACATTCGGATTATGCCCGCTTACGATTTGGTGTAGGAAGCGATTTTTCGAAAGGCCGCCAAGTGGAATATGTGTTGGGTAAATGGCCAGCCGAACAGGCTGAAAAGCTGCCCGAACGTGCCGAGAAGTGTGCTGAAATTATTAAAAGTTTTTGCTTAGCTGGCATGCAACTCACCATGACGCAATACAACGGGAAATGAAAGCTGAAGTTCGAATAGATAAATGGTTATGGGCGGTACGCTTATTCAAAACCCGTACATTGGCTGCCGAAGCTTGTAAAAAAGGCAAAGTGCTGATACAAAACGTGCAAGTAAAACCTTCGCGCAATGTAAAAGTGGGCGATGTGATATGTGTTAAGCATAATCCAGTGTTGTTTTCGTTTAAGGTTTTAGCACTTTCCGAAAATCGCATGAATGCCAAACTCGTGCCGGACTTTATGGTAAACGTCACTACACCTGACCAATTGGAATTAATTGAATTAGCGCGCATTGCAGCTCAAAACAATAGGGATAGAGGCACAGGCCGACCAACCAAGAAGGAACGTCGCGATATCGACGACTTTTTTGAACCCGTGTTTTGGGATGAAGAGGAAGATGTGGTAATTTGATGATGTGATAATAAAGTGAACCTGCCTGCCGCAGGCAGGGCAAATAACGCACGAAATGTATGATAACGGGCGAAGCCCCAAATAACGCACGAAGTGCAAATAACAATTAACAACGCGAAGCAAATAACGCGAAGCAAACAACGCGAAGCAATATGTTCATTGCCAGTAAATTAAAAAAAGAAAATATCTGCGAGTACTTGCTTTATATGTGGCAAGTAGAGGATATGTTACGTGCTTTCGACTTGAATATTGATGCGTTGAACCAACAAATTGTTTCGGTTTATCCTGTCGAAAATGAAGCTGACCGTAAAACACTTTACGAATGGTACGAAAGTTTGATTGACATGATGCGCCTGGAAAACGTGCAGCAAAGTGGTCATATACAGTTGAATAAAAACGTGATTATCGATTTGGTCGATTTTCACCAACTCGTATTAAAGTCGGGTCAAGTGCCAGCTTATAATGCCAAGTTTTTTCATGTTTTGCCCTTTATAAACCAATTGCGTACCAAGTCGGAAGTAGGTTTGTCGGATATTGAGCTGTGTTTCAATTTTATGTATGGCATTATGTTGCTTCGCATGAAAAAAGCTGAAATAAAACCCGAAACTCTACAAACACTAACTGAGATAA
>CAIWIS010000747.1 GCA_903912795.1 uncultured Bacteroidales bacterium | reverse complement strand
TTTTCTCTGGAATATGATAAACTGCCTGAAAAGTTTGTTTCTTTTTCTGACTGAGCATTTTTAGTTGTTGTGGTTGAATCTGACTATCGGTATGACTCCACAAATCGAGTTTGGGCTTATCTTCATCCAAAATACTGTCGTGTTTGATAGGTTTTACTACACGCGCCGTTCCAAAAAAGAGTTTACTGCCATCCCTTGAAAATGAGAGTTCGCTATGCATGGAAGGCGACCAACGGGTAGGAATACCAACAGTCAACGTATCGACAGCTTTTAGCAAATTCTTCTTTTTTATATCAAAATGAAAAAGCGAATATGTCTTAACTGAAACTGTATCAGCACTTCGGAGATAAGCAAGTTGATTGCCTGGCTCATCGAAGGTTAATCTGTTGATTATGACCGAATCGATAAAAATTGTGTCGGCTTTTAGATTTAAGGGGTTGAAAGTTACAAGCGAAATTAGTTTTGTACTATCAGCGGACTTGGTGTAAAAAGCCGTTTGAAAACCCTTCGAAGCAACAGCAAAACTATCTACATTATTAAATGTGTGAGTTATATCTTTCACAGGCTCCCAGATACACAATTTGTACGATTCTTTTTTCTTAGTGGTTGATTTTTTCTTTGGTGCTTCACTAACAAGCTTTGTTGTATCGGTACTTTCCTTTTTAACCGCCTTTATTTCTTGCAGAAACGACAACCAATTACTTTGTTCATCAGCCATTTGATATGATTTTACGTTCTCAAATTTCGACAATTTTCCTGTTTGCAAATTGAAAACACCAAAAGATTCTTTAGGCATTTTTTCTTTGCTTGTTTTGGCAATTTTATGTTTTCGGAGTGTATCATCAGGCACTCGAAGGTTGAAAACAACATAATCAGAATTTACTGAAAATTTTGGATTGGTACCATGATGAATAGTATCGGATTTTTGTGTGTCAACAGTATGAATTATCAGAAAACCGTCTCCTTTCTGTCGATTTATTTCGAAAGCCACAAATTTTCCATTATTGCTTATCACTTGGTTCTCAATACGATTCCATATTGCAAAATCTGATATTTGCAAACTTCTTTTTTGAGTAAATAATACCAATGGAATAAACAAAGCAAAAGCTAGAACTAGTTTAAATTTCATATATTGGATGTTTTTTTGAGTGGAATAATTTTGAACCTTATTGAATGCAACCTGATAAATAAATATACGAAAATACAAAATATTATCAAATTATAAACTATTTATTTTTGAGAATCTTGGCTTTATTTCGAGTGTAACTGATGATTTATATATTTTAATTGGATTGTTAAACTGTTTCGATGGAAAAATAATAACCATTAGTCTTATTCAAAGAAGTCGTCCATAACTACTTCGTTTTGAATCATTCCTGCATATTCGTTTTGTTTTATGCCATAAGTTGTAATCATGGTAATATGAACAGCTTTTTTGGTTTTGCTTTCCTGACGAAATATGCCAACTTTATTGCGAAGCGTTTGGTCATAATTTTTATCAATAGAGAATACATCTGTAGAGTATTTCATTTCGCACAAGTTGATAACCTGATCTTTACGCTCAATCAACAAATCAATTTGAGCACCTTTTTCAGATGAATTGCTTCTCCAGGATGCTGTTTTGCACTGTACGCCCGATATGCCAAGTTTTCTTTTTATTTGGTCAATATGTTCCAAGCAAACCTGCTCAAAAGCATACCCACTCCATGCTCTGTGCTGTGCACTATCAATGGATGCAGACCAAAAATGAGGATCGTTATATTCATTTCTTTGAATATATTTAAAGTAGAACAAGGTATAAAAGTCGGTCAATTGATACAATCCGTCCTTTGTTTTTTTATCCAAGGCATTGTATTTTCTGATAAATTTGCATTCTTCGAGTTCTACTAGTATTTTCGACAAACTGCCGCCATCTGGTAATTTTGTTATCGTGAGAATTTCATCGCGCGACAATCCTTTTGCTTTTTTAGCCAGTGCTTCTACCACTTTTACATAATTCTCATGATTTTTAAACAAGGATGCATACAGATTTTTGAACTCGTTACGCAATTCTCCACTTTCTTTAAAGAACAAGTTGTCAATGTTTTGTGCCAGACTCATCCCCTTTTCAAACAAACTCAGATAAAAAGGTATTCCTCCTAAAATCATATAGCTTTCAACTATCTGATAGCGATTTAAATTGATTTTTTTTGAAATCAGGTATTCTTCACATTCTTTCAACGTAAAAGGTGCTATCGGCATCTTCTTTGTAACTCTATTGTGTAAACCACCTTTACTATTCAATAGTTTTCCCGTTATCCAGGAAGTTGCCGAGCCACAAATGATTAACAAAATATCTTTTCGTGCCGATGCCCAAGCATTCCAGAAATGTTCAAAAGCACTTAAAAAACCTGATTTTGGTGTATCCAGCCAAGGCAATTCATCAATAAATATTATTTTTCGGTTGGATGTAGAATGTTCCAATAAGTCAATTAATTGCTGAAATGCGTCAAGCCAAGAGTCAGCAAAGGGTACTGTTTTAGGACTATACTTTTGAATGGCAGCATGAAAATTTATCAATTGCTCTTTCATACTTGCATTTGCCAACCCTGTTATATGAAAATCAAATTTATTGCTTAGGTATTCTCTGATAAGAAATGTTTTGCCAACCCTTCGTCTTCCATAAACAACCACAAATTCAGAATTATTACTCGATACATATGTATCTAATTTTGCTTTATGTTCTAATCTTCCAATGATTCTGTCCATATTATTTTGATTATAATTGGCTGCAAATATATAAAAAGATTACTATAATGCCAAATATAAACATTATATTCAGCGTAATAAACAATAGTAATGCTGATTCCGCTGGATATAAACTAAATTAATAGATGAATTTTAATGAGATTTACATTGTAAAACGATGATTATCATACATAATGTAGAAATGTACTACTATATATCTCTACGCTCAATTCTACTACAAACAACTAATAATCTAATTATTAAACTTCAGTCCCACAAAAAACGTTCGAGGTAAGCTTGGACCATAAATATAACCAGCATCGCGCAAAGCACCTTTGTCCAAATCTTTTTGGTAAGCATTAAACGCATTTTTTACTCCGCCACTGAGTTGTAGGGTAATGCCACTTAGCTTTATGTCATAGGAAGCTTTGAGATTTAAATCGAAAAACTGTGGAGTTTGTTCCATTCTGTCGGCTGCTATATAACCTGCAAAGTGTGGTGCTAACATGGAGCCGGTATAGGTGCCTGTTGCCGATAGTGCCCATTTTTTGGTTGGGCTGGCGGTAAGGGTAAAATAGCCATAATTATTAGGTGTACGAAGTTTGGTGCGTGTAGCTATAACATTTACATCGTTGCTCCATGCTTCTGCTTGGTCATATAAACTTTTTTGGATAGTATAGCCAAATTGCAACTGATAATTGGGGTTTGGGGCAATTTTACCTTCTAAATTAATTCCCATAACGTGTGCACCCGAACCATTGCGTCGTTTCACCAATATATTATCAGCAGCATCTTTGCCTACTTCGGTAAGGATAAATACATTGTTAATACGTGTATTGAAAACCTCGGCCAGTAAATTGAAATCAGTTTTGCCTAAATCGAAACTATAATCGAGCGAAGTGCTCAGACTGTGCGAATATTCAGGCAGAAGATTGTCGGCTAGCGAAATAATTTTCATTACGCCACCTACTGCATCGAGGTGTAAATCTTCGTCGAAGGCTTGCGGTGCCCTAAAGCCAGCCGAGTATGAACCGCGCCAATTGAGGTTAGATGTAAAATTGTATTTCGTAGTAATGCGCGGACT